>DASZPH010000115.1:0-161688 GCA_035550375.1 Pirellulales bacterium
CACCGTGTCCCCCTGCGCAAGAAGCCTGGCCGCGAGCAATCGACGAGCTTCCAGCACCTCGGGGCTGCCATGAGGTCTCATAAAACCCATTGTACGCCAGACCGCATGGAGGGGCGCATTAACTACCTAGGACTCAGTAAGTTCGCCAGCCGCGGGCGATCCAACCGCAAGCGCCGCTGGTCAACGAGGTCACGGCGAACACCAGTCCGCACCACGCCACGGCGGGGCCGCGAATGCCAGTCAGGCCGAGCGACGACAGTCGCGAGTTGTCCACGAAGCAGATGGCCGTCATCGCCGCCAGGTAAGCCGCCGCGCTGGCCGCGAAAAGGTACATGCCCACGCGCATGGTGCTCTCGTCGGGCAACAGCGCCAGCCACGCGGCGTACGCCATGTGTAGTACCGCGGCAGACAGCATGAGTTGCGCCCAGCCGGGCGCGCCGGCGAACTGCATGTGCGGCAGCCCGGGGGCGGCGCAGAAGGCCGCCGCAAACGGCAGCAAGGACGCCAGCCAGTATGCCAGCTCGAGCTGCCTTGGGTCGGGGCGGAAGACCGCATGATCTTCGAGGGCGTCCGCCCTTTGCCACGCGAGCCATCGAACTGGCGTCCGCTTAGCCGTCTCGGGGGCCGGCGGCGAGGGGGCGGTTGTCGAGGCAGCCGGTGGCAGGGGTGCGGGCGGCAAGGGTGGCGGCGACCCAACGGCGTTTCGCCAGGGGAGCCGGGGGGGCTGAACGGGGTGAGCGGTCGAGGTTTCGACCTCGCGCGCAGCACCGGCCGATGCCTGCGACGCTGCCCCCGATGCCTCAAGCTGTAGGGGCGCCGACGGAACCTCGTCACGGGCTTCGCGCGGGCCATCGACGTTCGCCGTGACTTCGGTTGCTGCTGCGCTATCTTTCATCAGATCTTGTACGCTATCCAGATCGCGCTCGGGAACAAACAGCCGTTGATTGCACACCGGACACCGACCCTGCGTACCCGCACGATCGTCCGGCACGCTTAGCTGATGTCCCAGCGGGCAAACGAAGTGGATCGGCATACTGGCAACAGAACGTCAGACCCTACTTCCAGTCTGGCAAGGCAGGGACCGATGGGCAACCGTGGCCGGGACCGTTCGTTGTGGCAAGCTGGGAAAGGCGTTTGGCGGCCAACGCCAAAATCATCGCCCGCGGGCCTGCCGTTCTCTGCCAATCTCTCTGCCATTCCTTGCCATTCCTTGCCAATCTCTGCCGCCCTATCCCTGCGCCTGGCCTCGATTGGTCCGTTACGGCTCGCAGAATTACAAGTCCCCCGCGAAGTGATGTTGTTTCGATTTTATTTCCGCCTAGGATTTGCGAAACAACAGCACTGCCTGCCGCCGCCTCGCCCCCGACTCTCCCTTTCGTTGCGACGCTGGAGTAGGATGAGAAACGGATCGGGTTTGCCGAGCCGGTTTGATTGGTAGGGACGACGGAAAGGCGCACGCCTTTCGGTCGCCAGAGGCTCCGACTGAAGGTCGCACCGATGAGTCTGGCCGTTGATACTCGTGGAATCGTCGAAGCCCTGCGGCCACGCCGCGATGCCGTGAGGCGGCGGCTGGCGGCCGTCCGCCGGCGGGTTCGTGCCAGACTGCTGCTGTCTGGTCTGGCCTGGACCTGGGGCGCCCTGTTTGCATTTGCGGTGCTGAGCCTCGCGGCCGATTGGTTGCTGCGGCTCAGCTTGCCGGTGCGACTGAGCCTGGCGGGTGCGGCCGGCGCCGTCTTCGTCGGCGTCGTTTGGCGGCGCCTGATTTCTCCGCTTGGCGTGCG
The DNA here is from genome assembly GCA_035550375.1 of Pirellulales bacterium. Classification (GTDB taxonomy): domain Bacteria; phylum Planctomycetota; class Planctomycetia; order Pirellulales; family JAICIG01; genus DASSFG01. The sequence goes on from DASZPH010000115.1 coordinate 1,782, forward strand.
CCTGAACGACCTTGATCTGGCGGCGCTGCTGGACCGCCGTTGCCCGGGCGTCGGGCAACGTGTGGCGTCGGTGCTGCAACTCCCGAAGCTGATCGAGGAGCGAGTGTGGGCGTCTCCGGGCATGGTGCAGGCTGCCGTGCTGGAACATGCGCAGGCGCTGGAGTCGGCCGACCTCCGCTCGGCCTTCAACCACAAGGCCCACCGCCGGATGCTGCTCTTCATCGCGGTCACGGGCATGGCCGCCGCGGGATTTGCCTACCGCTTTCCGCAAACGACCGCGCTTTGGGCGCGCCGCTGGTTCACCGGGTCGAACGAGCGCTGGCCACAGAAGACGTACCTCATTTTATCCGGACTCGGGGACGCAGGACGGCTGCTGGTTCCGCGCGGCGAATCACTCCTGATCGAGGTCGACGCCCAGCCGCACTTCACCGGACAGCCGGGAGTTTGGAAGCTGGCCGGGCGCGGCGAGACTCTTTCCGTTCGCTCGATGGAACGTCCCGGCACGACCGTACCCGAAAGCGTGGCGATCGCCTATCGGCCGGGGGATGGTCCGGTGAAGCAGGGCAATTTCACCCACTACAGCGATGCTCTTTTCCGCTACGAGATTCCCGCCGTTAGCGAGCCACTCGACTTCTCCATCACGGGAGGCGACGACTGGTTCGGTCCGATCCGCCTCGAACCGATCGACCGGCCCGGCGTGAAGTCGATCCGAATCCAGGCTCGCCGCCCCGGTCGGGACGAGGTCGAAACGCACACGGCCGAAGGGGCCGACGCCCAATTGCTCTTTGTGCCCGACACCGAGCTCACGTTGGACTTGACGGCCGACGTGCCCCTGGCGGCGGCCAACTTGTCTGCCAAGGAAGGTACGGCGCCAACGCTGAAGCGGCTTGACGCCACGCGGTACACGACCCAGTGGGTTATGAAAGAGGCGCAGACCTTCCAGATTGGCCTCGTCAGTGAGGAGGGCGGGCTCACTTCCAAGCCATACTATCTTTCGATCGGCCTCTTGATCGATCGTGAGCCGCGAGTCTCGATCCGCTCGTCGGGCGTCGGCCGACGTGTCACGCCGCAGGCCCGCATCCCCTTGGCCCTGCACGCCGCCGACGACTTCGGCCTGGCGACGCTCGCGCTCGAAATGGAACGGGCTGTGCCGAAAGAGGAAAAGCCCGAAACAAAAACCGAACATATCGGGCTCGATTTGCCGGCCGGGGCGAGCAGCGGCGCCTTGTCGACCGACGTTGACTTGCAGACGACGCTGAGCCTGAGCGAACGCCTGCTCGAACCGGGCACGCTGCTGAAGCTGCGGGCACAAGCCACCGACGATCGCGCCCAAGGGGCTCAAACCGGCTCGTCGCGTTGGTTGACCTTCCAGATCGTGACGCCGGAGGAGCTATTTTACGAAATACTGATGCGGCAGCGGGCGGAGCGCGCCAAGTTCGGCTCGGCGCTGGAGAGCGCGAAAGCCCAGAGCGAGACGCTCGCCACCGTCCCGTCCGCGGACGCAGCCTTCGCTCTGGTACGCAAGCACCAGGTTATCGCACGGCAAGTATGGCAAGTGGCCAACCGGCTGGAAGTGACGCTCACAGAAATGGAGCTGAACGACCTGGGCAGCTCGCAAGCCCGCGAACTTCTCCGCACGAAGGTGATCGACGCAATCCGGCAGATGCACGCCGAGCCGATGACGCGGCTGCGAGTTGCCCTGGACTCGGTAGCCGCCGATCCCTCGGCAAATGACCCGCTCAGCGAAGCACGCGAGCTGGCACAAGAAGTGGTCGACCAGATGGGAAAGATCCTGGAGCAAATGGCCCAATGGGAGAATTTCGTCGACGTATTGAACCAATTGAAGGCGATCGTCAAGCTGCAGAGCGGGGTATTGGAGGCGACCGAAGAAGAGAAGAAGAAGCGTACGCAAGAGCTTTTCGATGATTAGGTCTAATGTCTTGGGCTACGCGGTTGGGGCCGGCGCGGCTCCATTGCCGTCGGCGAGGTATCTTTGAGCAGGGTCGCGCTTTTGTGAACTCACCCGCGATCTGAGATCCAAGCACCAAGACCAGAGACCTTTCAATGTCTTATGAGATCTAAGCCCAACCGCTGCTTTTCTGGCCTGGTTTGCCTGACCGCGGTGTTCGCCGCCGCCCCTGCGCACGGGGAGATCACGGCCGAACAGGTTCGCGAAGCGATCGAGCGCGGAGTCGCCTATCTTGAGCGCGAGCAACGGGAGGACGGCTCCTGGCCTGACCCGGTCGGTTATCCGGGGGGCATCACGTCGATCTGCACACTCGCTCTTTTGAACTGCGGTGTGCCACCCCAGGACAAACACGTGCAGAGCGCCGTGAATTATCTGCGCAAGATCAAGCCGCAGCGCACGTATTCGACCGCTTTACAAACGATGGTCTTTTGCGCCGCCGAGCCGAGCACCAATCTGGCGCTCATCCAACGTAACGCCGGGTGGCTGGAGAGCAATCAGAAGCGAACCGGGCCGATGTCCGGCGCTTGGGCCTATCCGGAGGCCGAGGGGGACAACTCCAACAGCCAGTTCGCCCTGCTCGCTTTGCACGAAGCCGAGCGGGTGGGGGTCAAGGTCAGCGATCGCACCTGGGAACTGGCGCACAAATACTGGCTCGATTGCCAGAATCCAAATGGATCGTGGGGGTACAAGCCGCAGACGGGTGGCACCGGCAGCATGACTTGTGCGGGTATCGCGGCGCTGGTGATCACTTCAGATCGCCTTAACCGCGGCGACGCCGAAGCGGACGGCGACCAGGTCCTCTGCTGCGGGCAGCAAAAGGACAACGCGCCACTCGACCGCGGATTGAATTGGCTGGGCCGAAACTTTTCGGTGCACACCAATCCCGGCAGCCGCGGGGGGGTGCAGAACTGGCTCTACTATTATCTCTATGGCGTCGAACGCGCCGGGCGGCTTACCAACCAGCGCCTGCTGGGCGGACATGACTGGTATCGCGAAGGGGCCGAGTTGCTCGTCAGTCTGCAGGACGAGCTCTCGGGCTATTGGAAAGGTACGGGACACGCGGAAGACGATCCGCACCTCGGAACGAGCCTAGCACTGTTGTTTCTGGCCAAAGGGAGAAGGCCCGTCCTGTGCGCCAAGCTTAAGCATGAGCCGCTCGACGACTGGAACCATCACCGCAGCGACTTGAGCAACCTGACCAGTTATGTCGAAACGCACTGGCAACGAGACCTCACCTGGCAGGTGATCGATTCGGCTACGGCCAACACCGAAGACCTGCTCGAATCGCCCGTGCTCTACCTCTGCGGCAGCGAGGCCCCTGGCTTCAGCGACGAGCAAGTGGAGCGGCTGAGGGCTTACATCAACCAAGGGGGATTCCTGCTCGCGGAAGCCAACTGCGAAGGAAGTGAATTTGAAAAAGGATTCGAGCAGCTCGTGCGGCGAATGTTCCCCGAACCGGAGTACCGCTTGCACGACCTCCCGCTCGACCATCCGGCTTACACGGCCGAAGAACGGGTCGACACAACCGTCTTTCAACTTGAGCGGCTGCTGAAGGGGGTCGACGTCGGCTGCCGCACGAGCGTCATCTACGTTCCTCCGGAACTGCGCCTTTCCTGTCTCTGGGAGCTAGCTCGGCCGGGACGCGAAGGCAAATACACTCCCAAGGTCCAGGCCCAGATCGAGGCAGCCCGCGCGCTGGGGACGAATATCCTGGCGTACGCCACCAACCGCGAGGTGAGATACAAGCTCGAGCTGGAACGACAGTTTGCCGACGCGGGCCAGATCGACCCCTTCCAGCGGCTGAAGATCTATATCGGCAAGGTGCAGTACGGCGGGAGCTGGAATGCAGCGCCCGGCGCCTTGATCAACCTGTTGCAGGTGGTGAACCGCGAGACGGGGATGCGCGTCGACACGGACCAGCGGAAAGTGGTCCTCTCCAACCCGCAAATCTTCGAGTTCCCGGTCCTCTACATGCACGGACGCAGCGCCTTTCGATTAAGTGACGAGGAGCGGAAGCAACTTAAGCTCTACGTGCAGAGGCGCGGGGTCGTCCTGGCCGATGCCGTCTGCGGCAGCGACGCCTTCGTGAAGGCGTTTCGCCGCGAAATCAGCGAGACTTTCGGAAAGGCGCTCGAACCCGTTCCCCCCTCGCACCCGCTGTTCACCAGCAAATTCGGCGGTTTTGACATCAAGACCGTGCACCGCCGTGAGCCGCACCGCCGCAGCGACGGACCCCTGAAAGCGTCGGTCGCGGAAGTACCGCCCGACCTGGAAGGCTTGAAGCTGGACGGGCGCTACGGGATCCTTTTTTCGCCGCTCGATATCAGTTGCGCGCTGGAACGGCATGAATCGCTCGAATGCCCCGGCTATATTCGCGAAGACGCCGCGAGGATCGGGTTGAACCTAGTCCTCTACGCCATGGAGCAGTAGGCGTCGCCTCCATGACGAGAGTGCCGCGCCGCCCATTGCCGAATGACTAGTTCCGTCGCCGAAATCCTCGGCCCCAGCGGCCGCATTGCCGCCCGGCTGAGCCACTACGAGTGCCGGCCCGAGCAACTCGCCATGGCCGAAGCCGTGAGCGAGGCGATCGCCGCCCAGCGACACCTACTGGTTGAAGCCGGGACCGGCGTGGGCAAAAGCTTCGCCTACCTGGTGCCGGCCATTCTGGCGGCCACCGAGAAACAGCAATCCCCAGCTCAATCGCAAGGCGGCGACGACGCAGACGATCGCGACCCGCGGCGGGTGATCGTTTCCACGCACACGATCAGCCTGCAGGAGCAACTCATGCAGAAGGATCTTCCCCTGCTGAAGTCCGTGCTCCCGTGGGAATTCACGTCGGTGCTCGTCAAGGGGAGGAACAACTACCTGAGTCTGCGTCGGCTGCGCAACGCGGTCGAGCGGGCCGCCAGCATGTTTGCCGGAGAAAACGAGCTGGACGAGTTGCGGCGCATCCGCACGTGGAGCGGTGAAACGAACGACGGATCGTTGAGCGACCTCGACCACCGGCCGCTGCCGGGCGTGTGGGACGAGGTGCGCAGCGACCACGGCAATTGCATGGGGCGCAGTTGTCCGACGCACGGGGAATGCTTCTATTATCGCGCCCGCCGACGCGTGCAGAACGCGCAGATCCTGGTCGTCAACCACGCCCTGTTCTTCAGCGACCTGGCCTTGCGTAAGAGCGGCGTGAGCATCCTGCCGCCCCACGACGTGGTGATTTTCGACGAGGCGCATACGCTGGAGTCGGTCGCCGGCGAACACCTGGGAATGACCGTGTCTTCCGGCCAGGTCGAATACGCGCTGAACAAGCTCTACAACAGTCGCACCCAGCGCGGCCTGCTCGTGTACCATAACCTGCAAGAGGAGGCCGAACTGGTCGATCGCTGCCGCTATGCAGCCAACGATTTTTTTGTCGATCTGCGCAACTGGCAGGAGCTTTCGGGGCGATCCAACGGACGGATTCTGCGAGCGGGAATCGTGGCCAACCCCGCGAGCCCGGCCCTGGCGCAGCTCGCTCGGCACCTGAAGAAGGCGGGCGAGCGGCTCGCGCGGGCCGAAGAGCGCCACGATTTTATGGCGGCCCACGACCGGCTTGTCGCCATGGCCGCTCAGATCGACGAGTGGCTGAAGCAATCGCAGGCGGGAAGTGTCTACTGGATCGATCTGGTCGCAGGGCGCAGGCCGCGCGTTACGCTGGCCGCCGCCCCGATCGATATCGGGCCGGCGCTGCGCGAGCAGCTCTTTGCGCGCGTCCCCAGCGTGATCATGACCAGTGCCACGCTCTCGGCCGGCAAAGACCGGCAATTCGACTTTTTCAAAAGCCGCCTCGGCTTGCCGAAGGTCGCCGCGAAATCTCTCGGCAGTCCGTTCAACTACCGCGAGCAGGCCAGGCTCGTGCTCCTGGCGGACATGCCCGACCCGGCCGAAAACAAGGCCGCATTTGAAAGAGCGTCGCTTTCCGTGATCCGTCGCTACGTCGAAAAATCGGACGGGCACGCATTCGTCTTGTTCACCAGCTACGACCAGTTGCGCCAGGTGGCAAGCGACTTGACGGCGTGGCTCGCCGAGCGAGATCTGGCCCTGTACGCCCAGTCGGACGGCCTGCCGCGGACGAAGCTCGTGGAGCAGTTCAAGGCTCAGCCGCGGGGGGTGCTGCTGGGCACGGACAGCTTCTGGCAAGGGGTCGACGTGCCGGGCGACGCCCTGCAGACCGTGATCATCACCAGGCTCCCTTTTTCCGTTCCCGATCGTCCGCTGCTGGAGGCGCGGCTGGAGGCGATTCGCTCACATGGCGGCAACCCGTTCCGCGATTACCAGCTTCCGGAGGCGGCCCTGAAACTGAAGCAAGGTTTCGGGCGCCTGATCCGCAGCAAGCAAGACCACGGGACGGTGGTGATTCTTGACCCTCGCGTGCTCACCAAGCCCTACGGCCGGGTGTTTCTCGATTCGTTGCCCGACTGCCGTCGCGTGCGTGACTCCTGGCAGAACGCCGGGTGAAGCCGTCGGAGTCGCCCATCATTCCGCGACCGGGTCGGCGATGGATTAGCCCGCACTGCGCACCAAGCGCACACCAACCCGAAGCGTCAGCGAGGGCGAGGGACCGACTTACCCTCGCTGACGCTCTGACGCTTCGGGTTAGTGCAAGGCGCGCTGTCGCGCCGTTGCGGGCGTGGTGTGCAATGCGGGTCAGCTCGTGCTGCGCGGTAAACAGCAACCATCGGCACACACGTCGGGGCAAGGCGGCATGCGCCCCAGCGCCCGCGGCGCCGCTTGGGGCTCCATTCGTTGGGCGATCAATTCGCCGATCATGTCGATTATCTGCGGATGCGTGCCGACGGTCCCGGCACGGACGAGGTTCAACCCCAGCTTGTCGGCGACCGCCTTCGCCTCGGTGTCGAGATCGTAGATCACTTCCAAGTGGTCGGAAATGAACCCGATCGGCGCCACCACCACGTCGCGCACCTGAGATTCCGCCAGACGCCGCAGCTCGTCGCACACGTCCGGTTCGAGCCAGGGCTGCGTCGGCGGTCCACTACGACTCTGGTAGGCGAGCGTCCACGCGTCGCGCCCGATCGACTGGCTTACCAGCCGGCAGGCTTCGGCGAGTTGGGCCTCGTACGGGCTGTTGTCGGCCATCGTCCGAGGGATGCTGTGCGCCGTATAAATCAGTGCCGACGCCGCGCAACTCTCGGGGGGCAACCGGTCGAACGCCTCGCCCAACCGATCGCTCATCGCGGCGATGAACCCGGGGTGATTGAAAAACCCCCGCAGTTTGTCGATACGCGGCGCGCCTGGGCCGGCGGCGCGCTGGGCGGCGGCAATATTCTCCAGGTACTGGCGGCAGCCGGAATAGGAGCCGAAGGCCGAGGTGACGAAGGCCAGGGCCCGGCGGACGCCGTCGTCGGCCATACGGCGCACGGTGTCGGTCAGGAGTGGGTGCCAGTTGCGATTGCCCCAGTAAATCGGCAGCTTGATTTGAAGGTCCGCAAGCTTTTTCTCCACGGCTTCGATGAGCGCACGATTCTGCTCGTTGATCGGGCTTTTGCCGCCGAAATGGTAGTAATGTTCGGCGACTTCCAGCATCCGCTGGCGAGGCACGGGCTTTCCACGGAGCACGTTCTCGAGAAAAGGGATGACGTCTTCGTTTCGCTCAGGTCCGCCGAAGGAGACGATCAAGAGCGCGTCGTAGTCGGGCGTGGCAGCATCCTCCATACGCAGATTATGGGTGAGGTGTGGAGCCGCAGCAACCGTTCGGCTTGACAGGCTCGGCAAGCCCGTTCATTCTGCGCGCCGAAAGGAGCGTGACGTATCGAACAGCCCAGTCAGACAGTTTCACGCATACTGCGGCGCAGCCCGCTGTGCCGGGGTCTCGACCAGGCGGAGCTGCGCCGGGTGGCGGATAGCCTGCGTCGCGTGAAAGTCGCCGCCGGCCAGGTCGCCATGAAGCAAGGTGAAGCGGGGCGGAGCATGTTCCTCGTCCTCAACGGCCGCGTGCGGGTTACGCTCGAAGGCGACCGTGGCCCGCCCCGGCTGCTGGCCTACCTTGGCCCGGGCGAGCACTTTGGCGACATGGTGCTGCTGGGAGGTGGCCTGCGCGCGGCGACAGTGACCGCCGTAGTCGATACCGAACTGCTGGAACTTGACCAGGAGCAGTTCAACCAGCTTGTGCTCGACGTGCCCGCGTTTTCCGCCAACCTGGGCCGCACGCTCGTGCAAAGACTGCGACAGGAGATGACCCGCCGCCGGCGCCGCGAGCGGCCGACCGTCATCGGCCTCGTGAACACGTCCGCGCGCACCCAGTCGCTCACCGGCCACCTGGCCGCCGCCTTGCTTGCCAAGGGCGAGTCGATCGAGGTGCTCACCGACCGCGCTGATGGCGATCCGCCCGGCTCGCCCGGTTATCTCGTCGAGCGGCTGCCGACCGGGTTGCCGGCGCACGAGCGCGCGCGGCTCGTTCGGGAGCGCATCCATCAGGTGGCGCAGCATCATCATCGCACCCTTCTGGACGTCACGCAGGCCGGTTCACCGGTCGAGCTTGCCGAGTTGCTGGCGCCCTGTGAAGAGGTTTGGTGGCTGTGCGAATCGCGATTTGTCGAGGGGGCGGCGGACCGGCTGCGTGAGGTCGCAGCCGCCGCGCCCGATCTGGCGGCCCGCACCCATTGGGTATGGATTCTGCGCAAGGACGAACGTTTTTCGCCTCTCCTGTCGGAGTTACCGATTGTGCCGCCCGACTTCAAGGTGACCTTCGACGACGATCCACAACGGACGTCGCGGCGGCAGCGCCACGCGATCGACCGGCTTGTCAGGCATTTGCGCGGCACGCGGCTGGGGCTGGCACTCGGCGGGGGAGCGGCACGAGGACTCGCACACCTGGGGGCGCTCAAGGCGCTCGACCGCGAGGGGATCCATTTCGATCTAGTGGCCGGAACAAGTTCGGGCGCGCTCATGGGAATGGCTTACTGCGGAGGCTGGCGGCCCGACGTGGCGATTGAGGAGCTGAAACGGGTGCTGACGCCCGCCAAGTTTTTTCGCGCCCTGCCGGGGGGAGTGCGCTGGTATTTGTGGTCGAACTTTCGCCGCTCAGCTTGGGAAACGATGCTGCGGCCCTATCTTGGCAAGACCTGCCTGGAGCAGCTTCCGATCCCACTTTCCGTGTTGGCGATCGACCTGATTCAAGGGGTCGAAGTCGTGCGAGACCGGGGGGACGCGATCAACGCGCTGATGGAAACGATCAACCTTCCTTATCTTTCTCGTCCCATCATGCGCGACGGCATGGCGCTGGTGGACGGGGGCGTGCTGAACAACCTGCCGGGCGACATACTGCCGGAACGGGGCGCCGACTTTGTGGTCGGCATCGACGTCGTGGCCAAGCTGCCACCCGGCTTTGGCGGGCCCGAAGGGCGCAAGCAGCCGCGCATTCTCGAGACTCTGCTGCGGGTCACGGAGGTGCAGGCATTCGGCACGGCTGCGCTGCGAGCGAACTCGATCGATCTGCTGATCACGCCTGATACGTCGGCCTACGAGTTTGCCGACTTCAGCCGGGCCAAGGAACTGGCGGAGCTCGGCGAGAAGGCGGCGATCGAGGTCTTGCCGCAGCTCAAGCAGCGCCTGGCCGAGTTGGAAAGCGAGGTCACGGCCGCGAGCGCAATGGGCCGAACGTAACTCTATCTCTCCAAAGTGACCCCGACGGGATTTGAACCCGTGTTGCAGGCGTGAAAGGCCTGTGTCCTAGACCTGGCTAGACGACGGGGCCGGTGGCACGATTACTAGCCGGTGTATAATGGCCCGCGGTACGCCCAGTCAAGGGCTGCGAACGTAGTCCGCCGCGACTTCAGGCGTTGCGAGTTACGCGAATGAACCAGCGCGCTAGCAAAACTGCTTGCGGTCCGCTCGATCCCCTTAGTAGAAGGCCCTTAAGTTGAGGTCGGCTCGCTGGCCGCGTCGGCGCCGGTGCCTGTGTTGCCCCCCGTCGCCGAATTGCCCCCCGCCGCCGAGTTGCCCCCCGCCGCCGAGTTGCCGGCCCCGTTTGAACCGCCGGCCGCCGCTCGGTGAATCGCGTCGTAAACCTCTCGGCGATGTACGGGCACTTCTTTGGGCGCTTCGACCCCCAGGCGAACCTTGTCGCCGCGGATCTCAACAACGACAATCGTAATGTCGTTGTTGATCACGATGCTCTCATTCTTCTTGCGGGATAAAACCAACATCGCCTGTTTCCTTCGCTGCTTGTCTCGGCCTTCCTTAGGGAGCGTCCTCCTTGGACCTCAAAAGGGCGAACAACTGTTCTGAGAACTGTGTGGTTGGTGATCCGGGAACTACAACACTCCGCGGTCGAGTCTTCCGCGGCAAGCTACGTCAGCAGCTCACGCGCGCAGGAAGTTTCCTCAATTAACTTTAAGTGCTAGCAAGTTGGAGTCAAGCTTGCGGTTAGCCGCGCTGGCCGGTTTTAGCCCGATTTTTACGGGGTTTGGCATGCCACCCCGTACACGCTGCACGAACCCCCCAAGCGGTGCAGACGCCTTCAAAGACCGATCGACGGAACGCTTGAAAATCATAAAGCTATTCCGCAACACGATTTAGGAATCGTCGCATCATTTGACCGGCGTCGGCGGGCACCCGGCACAGCAAGGCGAGGTCGCTGAACGCCAGGCGGCCAGGGTGCCCGGGTGGCTCACGACGCCACCTGCCGGTTTTTTTGCGTGGCACTGGACGCGCGGCGAAAAAAAAGAGAATTGGCGGTCAATCGCCGATCGCTAGACGCAAATGAGGCGGGATGCCTTCTGCCCGCGAGCCGTCTGACGTGCGCAGGGTTTATCGTTAGCGCGGCGGCGAGTCGAGATGCCTCAAACGGCTCTGCGTGTTGGCGGGAAGGCTCGCAAAATCCTCGCCTTCTGATGTTCGATGAGTGCCGAAATGCGCAACCGCTTTCAGTGCAAGCCACCCTGAGATCGGCATCAAAAACGACCAACCACAGCGATCCTTGCGGAGTAGCTCGCGCTGCCTATAATTCAGGTGCCTTGGCCCCCTTTGGTCAATGCAGTCCAGGTGCATCTGTTCTTCTTGTCGCCCTCGGGATGGCACTTCATGCGTCAGTGGCTCTTTGATATTTGGGATGCCGTGAAAACCGTCGCGCAGGGGATGGGGGTGACGCTGCGCTATTGGATCAAGACCTACGACCCCCAGCGGAAAACGTTCACGGAGCACTTTGAATATCCGGAGCTGCCCGTGCCGGTCGCGCCTCGCTACCGGGGTTTTCACCGTTATGACCTGACGACGTGCATCGCCTGCGACCAGTGTGCCAAAGCCTGTCCGGTCGACTGCATCTACATCGGCAAGGAGCGCGTTACCCAGGGCAAGGGTTTTAAGGTCACGGGGTTCACGATCGACTATACTAAGTGCATGTTCTGCGCGTTGTGCGTCGAGCCCTGTCCGGTCGATTGCATTTTTATGGGCGCGACGCATGACCTGAGTTGCTACAGCCGCGACGGCTGCATCGTCGATTTTTCGCGTCTACCCGTAGAAGTCGCGTGGGGACGGGCGACGCTCAACCCGACGGCCGTGGCAAGCTCAAAGGTCATTACCGAGCCGGTTCACGGAGGTCCAAATCAATAGGGAGCCGAACTCAAACCGGGAGGTGGCTTGGCCAAAGGACGGGGCCAAGGAATTTGGAAACAGATAAAGGGTGACGGCAATGAGCGGCAATCCGTGGAAAAATCGCAAGGTATTTACGGTCGAGCAAGCCAACGCAGCGTTGCCGCTTGTGCGTGCGATTACCAGCGATCTGGCCCAGCTATCGCGCGACGTCATCGAGCGTCGCGAGCGTCTTTCGCTGCTCTTGGGAGGGCGCCAGCGGGAAAAACGCGACCTCTATGGCGAGGAATTGGCCCACATCGAAGAAGAGCTTGAGCGCGACACCGAGCGGCTGCAGGGGTATGTCGAGGAATTGCGCGAGCTGGGAGTGGAACCCAAGAACGGCCCTGAGGGGCTGATCGACTTCCCGGCCGTGATGGACGGCCGGGCCGTTTATCTGTGCTGGAAGCTTGGCGAGCCGGAAGTGCTGCACTGGCACGACCTGGAGGCCGGTTTTCGGGGCCGGCAGCCGCTGACGGCCAGCGCCACAAGCGGGTAACTTCGCGACCGGTTGCAATCGCCGTCTGTTTGCCTAGAATGACCGCTTCGCTGCCTGTCGTGAGCACCTTGGCCGGTCAATGTCTGCAACCATAGTCGTCGCTTATCTAGCGCTGTTCGCCTCGGTCGGGGCGGTTTTTCTTTTCGTCAATCTGCTGGTGGGCAAGTTTTTGCGACCCGCGGAGCCGAACCCCGAAAAGCTGGCCGTTTATGAGTGCGGTGAGCCGACCATCGGGTCGAGCTTCGTCCAGTTCGACCTGCGGTTCTACGTGGTCGCCCTGCTGTTCATCATCTTCGACGTGGAAGTGGCCTTCTTCTTTCCCTGGGCCACCGTGTTCGGCAAGGCCACGCACTTGATGGATAGCAGATTGGAAACGATCGATCGAACCGGCCAACTGACCCCCGCCGCGGCCAACGTTTACCGCGAGCTGGGCGTTCCCAATCCGACGCCAGAGACCGTTGGATCGACTCGCGCTGTAATCGCCCAGTCGGCCCGTGATCTGGCGTGGGTCTCCATCCTCGACATCCTCGTTTTCTTCGGCGTCCTGCTGGTCGGTTTTGCTTACGTCTGGCGGCGCGGCGATCTGGACTGGGTCCGCGCCGTGAGCCGTCAGCGCGCGGCAAGGCCGGCGCCGGTCCCGGAGCGAGACGTTCTGGAGGAAGAGCCAGCGCTGGTTGGCTGAGGGAGCGGGCTTAATCAACGGCCCCGCCGTAGAGACTCAGCCAAGAAACTGCAGCCCTCAAGCATGGGCAGAACCTTTTATCGCAACCCGTTGGATCGACCATGACTGGCCAGGCCTTTCTCGACCGGCTGAAGAAAAGATTCGGCGACCAGATCACCGGAGCCAATTTCGAGGCCCTCGACCCGTGGATCGAGGTTTCGCCCGACGGTTTGTTGGCGGTTTGCCGCTATCTGCGGGACGAACCCGACCTTCGGTTCAACTTCCTGAACTGCGTCAGCGGCGTCGATTATTTTGAGGCCGACCCCAAAAAGGCCGCCAAAACCGGCTGGGAGCCGCACTTGGAGGTCGTCTATCACCTGTGGAGCGTCCCCCACAAGGTCAGCCTGGTGCTGAAGGTGATTCTTCCCCGGTGGAAAGACGACGCGGCCGGTCAGTTACCCGAAGTTCCCAGCGTGAGCGGCATCTGGAGCACGGCCGACTGGCACGAGCGTGAGGTGTACGACCTGTCGGGCGTTTTCTTCACCGGGCACCCGAACCTGCGGCGGATTCTTTGCCCCGAAGACTGGGTCGGCCATCCGCTGCGCAAAGACTACGAAATGCCGCTGGAATATCACGGAATCCGAGGAAGGTAGCATGTCCACCCACCTCGACGATCCTCGCATCGTTGAATTCGACGTCCGCACCGACGAGATGCTCGTCAACATGGGTCCGCAGCATCCGAGCACGCACGGCGTGCTCCGGTTGGTGCTTCGCACCGACGGCGAGATCGTTTCGGAGGTAACGCCGCATATCGGCTACCTCCACCGCTGCGCGGAAAAGATCGGCGAGAACCTGGCGCCGCGGCAGTGGATCCCCTACACCGACCGCATGGACTACCTGGCGGCGATGAACATGAATCTCGGCTGGGCGCTGGCGGTCGAGAAGCTGATGAAGCTGGAGTTGACGGAGAAGGCGAAGCACTTGCGCGTGATCATCGCCGAAATGGGGCGCATCGCCAGCCACCTGGTGGGAATGGGCGCCTACGGGCTCGACCTGGGTACGTTCAGTCCTTTCTTGTACGCCTTCCGCGAGCGAGAAAAGATCCTGGACCTGTTTGAGATGGCCTGCGGGGCACGTCTCACCTATAGCTATCTGACGGTCGGGGGTGCAACGCATGACCTGCCGCCCGGCTGGCTGAAGAAGTGCGAAGAATTCCTCGATCAGTTGCTGCCGATCATCGATGAATACCACACGCTGCTGACGACCAACGCGATTTTCGTCCGCCGCACCGCGGCTATCGGCGTGATGCCGGCAGAAATGGCCATCGACTACGGCTGCACCGGGCCCGTGCTGCGCGGCAGCGGCGTTGATCAGGACCTGCGCCGCGACGGCGAAGAGCGATATACCGAGATGTACGACGGCTACGCCTTCGAGGTGATCGTCCAGCGCGACGGGCACTACCCTCGTGACCACAACTATCCGCCCGTCCCCGAATCGGCCGTCCTCGGCGACTGCTGGCACCGGTTCTACGTGCGTATGCTGGAGGTGATGCAGTCGATCGATCTGGTTCGCCAGGCGATCGATCGCTATAGCACGACGAAGGGGACGATCGGGGAGCCGGCGAAGCTTACCGAAAAACTCCCCAAGGGCGAGGCCTACCTGGAGACCGAGTGCCCCCGCGGCCAGATGGGCTTTTATATCGTGAGCGACGGCACCTCGATTCCCTGGCGGGCGCGGGCTCGCAGTAGCTGCTTTTCGAACCTCTCGGTCACGCACGAGTTGTGCCGCGGCTGCCTGCTGGCCGACGTGCCGGCCATCGTCGGCTCGCTCGATATCGTGATGGGCGAGATCGATCGGTAGCTCGCCGCGAACGGGCCTGAAGCAGGTCGTGTGACCAACACTTCTATGGCCTCTGGGGCCTGTCTTTTTCGCAATCTTTTGCCGTGCCTTCGATGCTCGCGGTCGCGGCAAAAAGAATCCTCGGGGGGGCTTTAACTGGGAGGGACTTTGTGCCATATTTCACAAACTCTGAAGCACCCCCGACGACGCACGGCAAGTTTTAAGGCGTGGCTGAATTCCTTGCGAACTATGTGCCTCAATGGCTGGCCTATTTGCTGGCCGCTTTGGTGCACTGCTTCCTGTTGATCAACGTTGTGGCGGTCGGCGCGCTCATCTTCATCTGGCTTGAGCGCAAGGTTGCCGGTCGCATTCAAGATCGCCTGGGTCCGACCCGCGTCGGCGGTAAGTTCGGCTGGCTGCAGACGCTGGCGGACGGATTGAAGCTGATCACCAAAGAAGACCTGATGCCGGAAGGGGCCGACGTAGTGCTCTTTCGCCTGGCGCCTTACGTCAGCTTTTGCGCCTCATTTTCGGCGTTTCTCGCTCTGCCGTTCAGCGACGGCTGGGTGGCGGTGCAACTGAACGCGGCCGTGTTCTTCATCCTGGCCGTGATGGGGCTCGAGGTCTTCGGCGTGATCCTGGCCGGCTACGCGTCGGCCTCGAAGTGGTCCCTGTTCGGCGGAATGCGCGAGGCCGCGCAAGTGGTCAGCTACGAGGTTCCGATGGGGATGTGCGTGGTTGTGCCCGTGCTCATCGCCGGCACGATGGATCTGGTGGAAATCGGCCGCATGCAGGAGGGGCTGTTCACCAACTGGCTCGTGCTGCACGATCCGTTCACGTTTATCACGTTCTGGGTTTACTTTACGTGCGCAACGGCAAGCGTAAATCGGGCTCCCTTCGACCTGGCCGAGGCGGAAAGCGAGCTGGTGGCGGGTTTTCACACCGAATACTCCGGCTTGCGGTGGAGTTTCTTCTTCATGGCCGAGTACGGCTCGATGTTCGCCGTCAGCGGTCTGGCGGCAATTCTCTTTTTCGGCGGCTGGAACGGGCCGCTCCCCATCGCCCAATGGCTGGGCCTGACTTACGAGAACGGTTCGGTTCTCGGCTATCTGGGCAATTTCCTGGGCATGTTGAATTTCCTCTTCAAGTGCGTCGCCGGGGTGACCTTCATGATGTGGGTCCGCTGGACCCTGCCTCGGCTGCGCATCGACC
Source organism: Pirellulales bacterium (assembly GCA_035550375.1). Classification (GTDB taxonomy): domain Bacteria; phylum Planctomycetota; class Planctomycetia; order Pirellulales; family JAICIG01; genus DASSFG01. Next base: position 17,586 of record DASZPH010000115.1, read on the forward strand.
AGGTGATGAAGACGTGCCTCAAATACTGCACGCCCATTTCGGCCGCCATGTTCTTGGGCGCGATCTTTTGGACGTACAAGATGCCGGAAACGCTGGGCAAGCCGTATGCAGAGCGGGTGCTGAAAGGCAGTGCTACGCAGCAGACGGCATCGCAGCAATCGGCGGCGCCGGCGACCGGTTCTGTTGCAAAGGGCCCCGTCACGGCTGGCCCCGTTGCGGCGGCCGTGTCTCCGCCGGTCGTGATCGAGAGGAAGTGAGCCCTTCGTGGAACCCCTTAACTGGCACACGTTCTTCTTCTTTCTGTTCGCGCTGGTGTCGTGCGCCTTCGCCGTCATGGTCGTGCTGTCGAGCAACATCGTGCGGATGGCGTTCTATTTGACGATTTCGCTGGGAGCCACCGCCGGTCTTTTCTTTCTGGCTGGCGCTGATTTCGTGGGCGCGATGCAGTTGCTGATCTACGTCGGCGGCACATTGGTGTTGCTCGTCTTCGGCGTGATGCTCACGGCGCAAGGTCCGTTTGTCTCGATGAAGACCCGAGGCGGCGATTGGATTCTGGCCGCGTTGCTGGCCGGTTCGCTGCTAGCGCTTTTGGTCCCGGCGGCGTTCGTCGTGCCCGAGTGGCGTGGGCCGGCATCGTCTGAGGTCGCCCCAGGCTTAAAGCCCACCTCCACGCCGCTGGGCATGGGCCTTCTGGGCGTACGGGTCGACAAGCTGAACGAGCGGCCGGAAGCCCTTGCTCGCGGGATGTCGAGCTACTTGTTGCCGTTTGAAATCGTGTCCGTACACCTGCTCGTCGTCCTGGTGGGCGCGGCCTACCTGGCCCGCACCAAACGCCGCCGCGATACAAGGTTGGAGTCGCTATGAACCCGTTGGCGGAACCGGTCGGCGTATCGCACTTCATGGCCGTCGGGGCGGTCATGTTCGTCTCAGGCGTGGTCTGCATGGCGGCCAAGCGCAACGCGCTGGGCGTGCTCATGGGCATCGAGTTGGTGCTCAACGGCGCAAACATCAATTTTGTCGCTCTGTCGAGCGAGTTCCTGAGCAGCAACGGAAAGAGCGGGTTGGGGCTGGACGGGCAATTCGTCGCCCTGTTCGTGATCGTGCTGGCGGCCGCCGAGGCGGCCGTGGCTCTGGCCATCACGCTCAATTTCTACAACAACCACGCCACGGTCGACGTCGATCGGGCGGACGAGCTGAAAGGTTGACGTCGCAAGAGAGATGAACGAAACGCTCGCCGCTTCACTTCCGACGCTGCTCGGAATCGCCTGGCTCCTGCCGTTGGTCAGCTTCACGCTGATCGTCCTGTTCGGCCCACGGATGGGTAAGCACGGCATTGGGGCGGCCTACCTGGCGACGCTCGCGATCGTAGTGGGATTCCTTTGCTCGGCGATCGCCCTGGGAATGTGGGTGAGCGTCCATCCGCTGTCGCCGGCGCACGCCGCGGCAGAAGAGCACGCCATCGACGTCGGTCGTGAGCACGAGGCCGGCGCGGCGGAGCACGGTCACGAGGATTTGAAGGCGCCCAACTATTACGCCGGCGACCTGTATACGCTCGGTCAGTTCGGCAAACTGAAAGTCACGATCGGCTATTACATCGACGCCCTGACGGTCGGCATGTTCGCCATGGTAACGCTGATCGCCTCGTGCATCCATTTTTATGCCATCGGCTATATGCACGACGAGCTGCACGACGTGACCGATCACGAGGTCGTGCTCTCGGACGGCCACCATCTGCACCGGCCGGGACGGTTCCACCGCTTCTTCCAGTACCTGTCGCTGTTCTGCTTCAGCATGCTGGGGTTGGTGTATGCCGGGAATATCGCCATGGTGTTCGTTTTCTGGGAGCTGGTCGGCATCTGCTCCTACTTCCTGATCGGCTTTTACATCGAGCGCAAGAGTGCCTCGAACGCCGCCAACAAGGCGTTCATCGTCAACCGCGTGGGCGACTTCGGCATGATCATCGGCCTGATGGCCCTCTGGGCCGGCCTGGGGACGTTCGCCTTCGGCGACACCCAGGAGGCCGACGGCAGCATCTCGCATGGCATTTTCAGCCAGGTGCGCGGCGCCGACAGCCACTACGAGTTGACGGTACCCGACGGCATGGTCCGGGCGGCCGCCTATCAGATGGTTTCGGAGGTCTCTGTCGATCACCGACGCAACCCTGACCCGCTCGCCGCCGAATCGGAGATCGCGGCCCGCGTGCCGAATTATCGTGCCCAGCACTATGGCTACTGGCTGCTCGTGGTCGCCGGGGTGGGGATCTTTTGCGGTTGCGTGGGCAAAAGCGCCCAGTTTCCGCTGCACGTCTGGTTGCCCGACGCGATGGAGGGCCCCACGCCCGTCTCCGCCCTCGTTCACTCGGCGACGATGGTGGCGGCCGGCGTCTATCTGGCCGGCCGGTTTTACCCCGTGTTCACACCCGAAGCGCGGCTGGTAATCGCCTACACCGGAGGCATCACGCTTTTCCTGGCGGCGACGATCGCCATCACGGCCACCGACATCAAGCGCGTGCTGGCCTACTCCACGGTCAGCCAACTCGGCTACATGATGCTCGCCCTGGGCGTCGGCGGCTGGGTCGCCGGCCTGTTCCACCTGATCACGCACGCCTTCTTCAAGAGCCTGCTCTTCCTCTGCTCCGGCTCGGTCATCCACGCCTGCCACACCAACGAAATGCCCAATATGGGGGGGCTGTTGAAGAAGATGCCCTGGACCGGCTGGACAATGCTGGTCGGCTGTCTGGCGATCATCGGGGCCGGCCTGCCGCCCGTCTTTCCGTTCTGGCCCTTCGGTTTTGGGTTGAGCGGTTTCTACTCCAAGGACTCGATCATCGCCCAGGCGTACTCGTTCTGGACGGCCAACCCCACGCACGGCATGATCCTCTTTGCGGCCGCGGCCGGGGGGGCCTCGATGACGGCCTTCTACATGTTCCGGCTCTGGTTCATGACGTTCATCGGCCCGCCGCGCGACCACCACATTTACGACCACGCGCACGAATCTCCGCGCATCATGTACGTGCCGCTCGTGATTCTGGCGACCTTTGCCGTGGTGATCGGCTGGACCCTGTCGGGTGTGTGGAGCGTCACGGATCTGCTCGAGCAGGCTCGCTGGCCCGGCGAAGCGGGCGAGGGTGTGCTGCTGCCGAATCTGGTCTATCCGAACGAACACGTCAGTCATGAGCCCGCGGTCCACTTGATCGCCGGGCTGACCGCTTTCTCGACCGCCCTGGGCGGCGTCCTTCTGGCCTTCGTGTTCTACGGCGCTCGCTGGCTCAATCCGGCCGAAGCACGCCAGCAGTTCGCGCCGATCTACACGTTCTTGCTCAATAAGTGGTATTTCGACGAACTGTACCAGGTGCTCTTCGTCCGGCCGGTGCACTTTGTTGCGGCCATCGTCGCCTGGTTCGACAAGCAGGTCATCGACGGCCTCATCCATAACCTGGCCCGCTGGACGCGCGGCGTGGCCGAGATCGACGATCTGATCGACCGCTACTTCGTCGACGGATTCGTGAACCTGTTTGCCGCCTGGACCTGGTCGTTGGGCAATTCGCTCCGCGGCATGCAAACCGGCAAGCTGCGTCAATACGTCATGCTCATCGTGATCGGCACCGTGGCCCTCGCGGTGATCGTCAACTTCGCTTCCGCCCAGTAACGCTTCGCACAGTAACGCGCCAAGCAGATACAAGTTAATAACATGGAACAATCGGCAGTCTTCTGGCTCAGTCTGATCGTCTTCTTGCCCGCCTTGGGCGCGTTGGCCCTGGTGGCCATACCCAAGGACAAGCCTGACATCATCAAACTCGTCAGCCTGTTGACGACGGCAGCCGTGTTTGCGATCACCTGCGGCGTGGCCTTCGGCGGACTGGGAGCGGAGGTCCATTTCCAGAAGGGCGTCGCCACGATGCAGGACGCCTTCACCGTTCCCTGGATACCGTCGTTCAATATCTATTATTTCATGGGTATGGACGGCATCAGCTTTACGTTGGTGATGCTCACGGCGTTTGTCACCATGCTGTCGATGGGGGCGAGCTGGAACATCGAAAAACACGTTAAGGCTTATTGCATTCTTTTTCTCCTGCTCGAGACGGGCATGTTGGGCGTCTTTCTGGCGCTCGACTTCTTCCTCTTCTACGTCTTCTGGGAAGTGATGCTCCTGCCGATGTACTTCTTGATCGGCGTCTGGGGCGGGCCGCGGCGGGAGTATGCGGCCATCAAGTTCTTTCTGTATACGCTGCTGGGCAGCGTCTTCATGCTGATCGCCATCCTGATGCTCTATTTCAACAGCGACCTGCGGGTGCTGGCTGAACAAGACGGATTTAGCCCGGCTATCGAGGGGAGCAAGTGGGAGCAGTTGCACATCGATGACGAGGCCACGCAGCGGGTACAAAACGGCGGATCCGATCAGATCCACACCTTCAACATCCTGGCGCTGGCGGCCATGGGGCAGCACACGGCACGTTTCGACGGCGAAATGTTGTGGGGTAAGAGCCTGCAATGGTGGGCCTTCTTGCTCTTGTTCGTCGGCTTCATCATCAAGGTGCCGGCGGTGCCGGTGCACACCTGGCTGCCCGACGCCCACGTCGAGGCGCCCACCCCCATTTCAATGATCCTGGCCGGCATTCTGCTGAAGATGGGTGGCTACGGCATCATTCGCATCTGTTACCCCATCTGCCCCGACGCCGGCTTCGATCTGGCTTGGCTGGTGACCACCATCGGCGTGCTGAGCATGATTTATGGCGCCTTCGCGGCCATGGCCCAAAAGGACTTCAAGCGACTGGTGGCGTACAGTTCGGTGAGCCACATGGGCTACGTGCTCTTGGGCATCGGCGTGTGGAGCGCCTGGTCAGGAACCAACTACAACGCCGAATACTGGCAGATGGGGATGAACGGGGCGATGTTTCAAATGATCGCCCACGGCATCAGCTCGCCCGGCATGTTCTTTATGGTGGGCATCATTTACGACCGGGTCCACCATCGAAACCTGGACGAATTCGGCGGGCTGTTTGCCAAGAGCCCGGTTTACAGCGGGATTGCGTTCGGCATCTTTTTCGCCGGATTAGGACTGCCCGGCTTGTGCGGGTTTATCGGCGAAGTCTTTGTCACGCTAAGCGTCTGGAACTTCTCGCACGCTCTGGCCATCCTTTCGGCGGCGACCGTCATCCTGACGGCTGGCTACATTCTTTGGACGCTGCAACGCGTGTACTTGGGGCCCGAGTACAAGGGGCCGCATGGCGACCACATTACCCCCATCACCGGTCGCGAGTTGGCGATCGGCGCCCCGCTTCTGGCGATGTGCATTGTGTTCGGCGTCTTTCCGAAGCTGATCTTCGATTACATGACGCCCAGCGTGAACAAAGAAGTCAGCGAGCTGGCGGTCTGGACGAAAAACGTCAAGCAGCCGCGACTGCTCGAAGAGGGATTCGACCGGCAGGAAGAGCGCGAGACAGACGACATGATCGGACAGGTTTCGCAAGCCAGATAGGGACCCGATAAGACAGTCGCATGAACATTGCTCGTTTGACTGCGTGCAGCAATCGAAGCAGCCTCGGCAAAAACAAGAATTGACCCATCGTGAATTTTCTCACCCTAATCTCGGAGCTCGTCGGTACGGGAGAAACGCCCGGCAAACTCGACACGTGGTGTCGTGGCTTCGCGCCCGAGCTCACGCTCTGTGTGACTATCGTGGCCATGCTTCTGGCACGGTTGCCGCGGTGGGGATCCAGAATCAACGCCGTCTATGTGGCGCTCATCGGTTCGCTGATCGGCCTGTACTACGCGTTCCCCTCCAATACCGTATCGTCGACCGAGCTGTTTGACGGTCTTTTGATTTACGACCAGTTTACCGCCTACTTTCGCAGCGTCCTGTTCTTGTTCCTGGTGCTGTTTTTGATTTTCACGCGGTTGTCGGGCATTCCCGACCGCGAGGACAGTCCCGACTTCTACACGCTGGTGCTAGGGGGCACGCTCGGCATGTGCCTCATGGCCTCGGCCAACCATTTGCTGACTGTCTTTCTCGGAGTGGAGATGGCGAGCGTGCCGTCTTACGCCCTGGCTGGCATCCTCAAGGGGCGCAGGCAGAGCAGCGAGGCGGCCCTAAAATATTCGGTGTACGGCGCTGGGACGGCAGGCGTCATGCTCTACGGCATCAGCCTCCTGGCCGGAGCGACGGGCACCTGCCACTTGCCGACGATCGCCCACCAACTGCTCAACCTGACACCCGAGCTGCTCGCCCAGCGGCAGACCGTACTCATGCTCGGCGGTCTGATGGTTTCCGTCGGGCTGGCCTTCAAGCTTTCGGCCTTCCCGTTTCATTTTTGGTGCCCCGACGTGTTTGAAGGCGCCTGCGCCGAAGTGAACGCCTTTCTGTCGGTCGCGTCCAAGGCCGCCGCGCTGGCTTTGCTGGTGCGGGTGGCGATCGGCTTTACGCATGTGCCCGGCGAACCCGCGCCGGCGGTCACCGCCGAACGCACTCCGCTTGTGCATACCGTCGCGTACCGGGCTGCAACCGAGAACCATCCGGCGCCCGATGCGGGCGCGGATGAGGCTGCGGCGCAGGTTGCCGTCGGGCATTCGGTGCGGCGCTTTGTCGTCGGCCTGATCAGCCTCCTGGCGGCGATGACCTGCACGTTCGGCAACTTGGCGGCCTACAACCAGACGAACATCAAGCGCCTGCTGGCCTATTCGACGATCGCGCATGCCGGCTACATGATGATGCCGGTGGCGGCGGCGATTCAGCTTTCGGGTGAACGCCCCGATCAGGCGCGCGAGGCGCTGGCATCGCTGGCCTTCTACGTGGGCGTCTATCTGTTCATGAACTTGGGGGCTTTCGCGATTGTGGCCTTTTTGCGTAACACGCTTCGCAGCGAGCAGATCGCCGATTATTCGGGGCTCATCGGCCGCTCGCCAGTGCTGGTCGTCTGTTTTGCGACGATCCTGATCAGCCTGATCGGCATTCCCCCCCTGGCCGGTTTTGCCGCCAAGTTCTTGATCTTCAGTTACCTGGTCGATGCCCGGTTGTATCTGCTGCTGGTGATCGGCGGGCTGAACACGGCGCTGAGCCTGTTCTATTACCTGCGAGTGGTCAAGGTGATGACGATCGACCCGGAGCCGCGAGAGCGGCTTCCTGTGAACCTGTCGATTCTGTCGCCCGCCGGATTGTATTTGGTGCTGCTGACGCTGCCGGTCGTGGTGCTGGGGATCTGGTTCGATGAATTGAACACGTTCGCCCGCGCCGCGGCGCAGGGCCTGTTTTCGTAGGATGGGCGTTTTCCCATCGGAAACTTGTTACCTTTCACGGCAGGTATGCCCCGCCCTTTGACGTGATCGACAAAACCAAGAAATTCGACCTGCTTAACCGGCTGCTGGCGATCGAGTACCGGTCGTTTCCGATGTACCTGGCGGACGCCTGCCCCTGGACGCACCACGGCGACGAAAAGGCCACGGAGACCCTCGACAACATCGTGGCTGATCAGAAGGCGATGGTGCAGAGGGTCGGCGAGTTCATTCTCGACGCGGGCGGGCGCGTGGAGACGGGCGAGTACCCGATGGAATTCACCGACACCCACTTCTTGTCGCTCGACTTTCTGCTCAAGGAACTCGTGCGTTACCAGCGCGGCGACGTGGCGGAAATTGAGCGGATCGTGTCGCAGCTTGGCGACGAGCGGCAGGGGCGCGAGCTGGCCGAGGAAACGCTGGGCATGGAGCGCGCCCATTTGGAGTCGCTGGAAGCCCTCGTCTCGCAGCCAGCCTAGAATCTGACCGCCGTCTCCGGTTTACGGCCAGATGCGCGGCCCGTTGCCCCCGCCCCGCGGCAGGGGTAGAATAGCCAGCCAATCTTTCACGTTGGAGGCATCCCGGCTCAGCGGGCCTCACCCGACGAGCGGCACGTGTGATCTCGACCAACGGAACGAGGGCCGCCGCCAGCGAGAGCGAACGAGGGCGGAAAGCAGCCGGAATTATTCGCTACCCGTGTTTTTGGTTGGAGTGTGCTTCATGCCCAAGGGTACGATCAAGAAGCTAGTGCAGGAGAAGGGATTCGGTTTTATCAAGCAGCAAGGAGGTCAGGACGTTTTCTTCCACACCTCGGTTGTCGCCGGAGGCCAGTTTGACGATCTGGCCGAGGGTCAGGAGGTTGAGTTCACGCTCGACCAGAGCGGAGGCAAGCAAGGAAAGGGACCTAAAGCCGCGTCGGTCACCCCCCTGTAGCGAAATATCAGAGGCGGGTCCGAGGAACCCCCGAGGATGGCAGAGCCATCAAAGGGGCCGAACCGTCAAGCGGGCAAACCATCAACATTGCCTCATCGGTTTCTCTAGGCTCTTTATGGCGGGCGTCTTGACCGCGGAGCGCTTGGCCCGCCCCCTTACTCGCTAGCTTCGGCAGAGAAGCTTTTAGTGTGAGCGTTTGGGCCGCGGAACGCGTGCCCCGCCCTTGCGGCGGCCGCGGCCGTTTTTAGCGCCAGCGCGTGAATCGACCTCGTCGAGCTTCTTGCCGACGCTGGAACGCATCTTGTCGATACGATCGCGCAACACGGCGGCCCGCTCAAACTCCAGCGATGCTGCGGCGTCGAGCATTTCGGCTTCCAGTTCGCTGATATATTCTTCGGTAATGTAGACTTCGTCGTTGGTGCGGCCGACCGCGGCGTTGGCTCGCGTGTGCGCGGCTGCTTCCGATTCGATCCCCGCCTTGATCGTCTTCCGCACCGATTCGGGCGTGATGCCGTGCTCGCGATTGTATTCCTGCTGCATCTTGCGGCGGCGGAGCGTCTCTTCCACGGCCCGCTGCATCGACTCGGTCATTGAATCAGCGTAGAGAATCACGCGGGCGTTGACGTGACGAGCGGCGCGGCCGATGGTCTGCATCAACGAGGTTTCACTCCGCAGGAAACCCTCCTTGTCGGCATCAAGGATCGCCACCAGCGAAACTTCAGGCAGGTCGAGCCCTTCTCGCAGCAGGTTTACGCCGACCAGCGCCTCGAAGCGGCCTTCACGCAGGTCGCGCAGCAGTTCCACTCGCTCGAAGGCGTCGAGCTCGCTGTGCAGCCATTTGCAGCGCACGCCCTTCTCGTTGAGATAGTGCGACAAGTCTTCGGCCAGCCGCTTGGTGAGCGTGGTGACGAGCGTGCGCTCCCCCGCGGCGGCGCGAGCGCGAATCTGCTCCAAGAGATGAGGCACCTGCCCGCGGGCCGGCACGATTTCGATTTCCGGGTCGAGCAGCCCCGTCGGCCGGATGACCTGCTCGACGATCTCGCCTCCCGTGCGGGCAAGCTCGTAGGGCCCCGGCGTGGCCGAGACGAAAATGACCTGTTTGATGCGCCGCTCCCACTCGTCGAACTTGAGCGGCCGGTTGTCCAGCGCGCTGGGCAGGCGAAAGCCGTGCTCGACCAGCGTCGATTTGCGGCTGAAATCGCCGGCGAACATGCCCCGCACCTGTGGAATGGTGACGTGCGATTCGTCGACTAGCAGCAGATAATCCTGGGGAAAATAATCGTAAAGCGTCTGCGGCTCGGCGCCGGGCGGTCGGCCGCTCAAGGGGCGGCTGTAGTTCTCGATGCCGGGGCAATAGCCCACTTCCAGCATCATCTCGATATCGAACCGGGTGCGGGCGTTGAGCCGCTGCGCTTCGAGCAACTTGTTCGCGGTTTTGAGCTGTTCCAGCCGTTCCTCCAACTCGAGCTTGATGCGATCGACGGCCGCCGCGATCCGTTCTTCAGGCATCACGAAGTGCTTGGCCGGATAGATGAAGACTTCGTCGACACGTTCGATCACCTCGCCGCTGGTCGGATTGATCAGTGTGAGCTGTTCGATCTCGTCCCCCCAGAACTCGATCCGCCAGGCGAACTCCTCGTAGCTGGGCCAAAGCTCCACCGAATCGCCCCGCACGCGGAACTTGCCGCGTGCGAACTCGATGTCGTTGCGCTCGTACTGCACGTCGACGAGCCGGAGCAGCACTTCGTCGCGGTCGACCTGTTCGCCGCGCCGCAAACCGATGGTCATCGCCTTGTAGTCTTCGGGCGAGCCCAAGCCATAGATGCACGACACGCTGGCCACAATCAACACGTCGCGCCGGCTCACCAGCGCGCTGGTTGCGGCCAGCCGTAGCCGATCGATCTCCTGGTTGATCGAGGCGTCTTTCTCGATGTAGATGTCGCGCTGCGGGATGTAGGCTTCGGGCTGGTAGTAGTCGTAGTAGCTGACGAAGTAGTGAACGGCGTTGTGGGGGAAGAACGATTTGAATTCGCTGTAGAGCTGCGCGGCGAGGGTCTTGTTGTGCGACAGAACGAGCGTCGGCCGCTGGATCGCCTGCACCACGTTGGCCATAGTGAACGTCTTGCCGGAGCCGGTCACGCCCATCAGCACCTGCTCCTTCTTGCCCGAGCGGAGGCCCTCCACCAGGGACTTTATGGCCTGCGGCTGGTCGCCAGCCGGCTGAAAGGGGCTTTCGAGCTGAAACTGCACTGGTAAGACCCGCGGGGAGGAGTGGAACCCTGGCGCGATCCTTCAACATAGGGCGGGCGGCATTCCGCGGCTAGAGGCCGACTCGCAAAGCCCATGCATCTTCCGTCGCGTTTCTCGGCGGCGAATCGGAATTGGGCTGACTCTGCTTCGCTAACTTGTCGATGAGATTCTGCCGCGAGCTACGGAACCAAGCGGGCGTTGAGCCAGTCGGCGTGGTCCAGCACGTCGGCCCGGTCGGCGTAGTCGACAACCAGGCTTAGTTGGCGAGTGTCGCGAATGTCGATGGAGACCGGCAGCGGCTTGTCGCCGCCGTGTACCACGGCGCTTTTGTAGATTTCGCGCGAACCCGAGAAGATGCGAAACACCACGCTGCCTCCGTTTTCTGTCTCGTCGTCGATGGCCAGTTCCGCCTCGAAGCGGCGATATGGTTTGTCGAGTTGCCAGGTGAGTCGTGAGGCACTGTGCATCCCTACTCCCTTCGCGAACAGGTGCCCTTCCGCTCGCAGCCGCGTGCCGCGTACGTTGGCGTCCAGCCGGTAGTCCCAGGACGTCGCCAGGTAGGGAACGTGTCGATAGCCGGCTGGCGGCATGTCGGAGAGATAGGTCACTTTTCCGACAAGCGGTTGCAGGAAGACCGGCTCGGCGTCGACCGCCGAAAGCAGCGTCCCCTCGCCAAGCGCCATCTCCGCTTGGCCGTCCGCGAACTTGATTGAGGTTGCGCTGACGAGGCTGCCGTCCGCGAAACCGACGAGTGTCCGCCGCGCCGCGGCCGGAGCGCCTCTGAGCGAGGGATCGAAGGCAACGGCCACAATCCGCTCACGCTCGACCGAGAGATGGCCGACCTCGGCTTCGAACGCGACTCCATTCTCGGTGAACCCGACCAGCCGCCCTTTCAGCTCGTCTCCGTTTTCAAGCAATAGCCGATCTCGATTTTCGGTTTGTCGTTCGGCCGCCTCTCCGGTCGAGGGCGTCAGAATGCGCGATGCCAGCTCGTCTCGCTGCTGTGGGTCGATCGGCGAATGAAGCATCACTCCGGCGACCCGTTTCAGCGGCAACTTCACGCTGCCGAACGTGTCCGAGAAGGCGGCCAGCCGGTCGTCCTCCGTCACGGGCATCATGTCGTCTTCCAGCGGCAGTAGGCCGCCGTCCGCCAGCAGCAACTGAATTTTCGCTCGCGGCTCCGCGGGCGCGCCCCAGGCGACCAGTTCGTCAAGCTTAAGTCGCCGGCCACCGACGAACGAGACTTCGTCTTCTGCAGAAACGGTGAGAAGTTTCTCGGCGACAGGCTGGCCCTGAAAGGGCACGAGCCGTCGGGGCACAAGTTCAGGTTCGCCGGCCGAAACGGCCGATGCCACGCAGGCGAGGAATGCCGCCGTCAGTCGCCGCACTGTGCAGTTCACCGTTGAAAGATGGGCAGATAATTGTTTGGCATCTGCAAGATGATGCACGCCATGGCCGTGCCGTACTCTTGGCAGATCGAGTCCATCCAGGCCCCGTCGTCGCCTCGCTGCCTCGCCAGCAACTCGTCGCGGATGGCCGAGTACCACTCCCGCCAGTGCTTGTCGCCGGCGTGCCACATCGCCTGCACGGCGTAATAGTGCCCGTAAAAGTAGTGCGTTTCCCGGTTGAAGCCGAGGGTGTCGCGGTTGGGCACGAAGGCCGCCAGATACTCCAGGCCCTTTTCGATCTCCGGCCCTTGGTAGAGGCCGGCGCTGTATAGCGCCACCACGCCGGCGGCGGAGCGGGGGAAAGCACTCTGGCCGCCCTGCGACATGTACATGAACCCGCCGTCCGGGTTCTGGCTCTTCTTCACGTAATCGATGCAGTGGTCGATCGTTTCACGCGGCACGTAGATGCCTGCGTTGCGGGCCGCCCGTAGCGCCATGACCTGGCAGACGGTGACCGAAATGTCGGCCTCGTGCCGAATGGGCTGGTAGCGCCAGCCGCCCTCCTTGTTTTGCGTGTTGACGATCAGTTCCACGGCCTTGGCCAGCCGCTCGCGCACCTCGGCGTGCGACTTGCCCGACATGCCATACGTTTCCGCCAGAAAGAGCGTGGCGAAACCGTGGCCATACATCGGGCCGTGGCTGCTCGACCCCGGCACGTCGATGAAGCCGTCGTCCTGACAGTTGGCCAGAATAAACTGCAGGCAGCGGGTCACTTGCGGGCCGTAGGGGCCGCGTTCGGCAACGCTGCCGCCGGACATGAAAGCCATTCCCGCCAGACCGCACACCGCCACGTTGCGGCTGTATCCGCCGCTTCCGAACGAGCCGTCGTCGTGCTGCTGCCGCGCCAGAAACTGCAATCCGCGGTCGATCGCCTTTTGCGCTTCGGGCGTGATCAACTCGGCTCCCCTCACCTCCGTGTCGCTGCTGCTCTTATCTGCGGCCGGAACAAGGCCAGGCGCCGATAGCAGCCACAGGAGGGTCGCGGAGGTGATCGAAAGTCGGGGACACCGCACGTTCATTTCTTTTCGCGCCGCCCGCTCAACAGCGAACGGTAGTATTCGGCGATCTCCAGCTCGTACTTGGGCAAGAACTCTTCGTTGGCCGATTGCTCCATCTGCTGCCGCAAGTGCACCGGCAGGTGGCCCCAGACGTCTTTGAGCATTTCCTGCATCTTGGCCCGGTCGACCTTGGCGGTTTCCTTTTCCTGCAGTTCGTCGGAACTTTCGACCGGGCGCTCCGATGCCTGTTCGGCCGGGTTCGTTCCCGGCTTCGGCCGGCCGGCCTGTGAGCGCGACCCAGCGGAACCCTGTTTCTTGCACTGGCGGCACTGGCGATCGAGCGCGGCGATGAGCTTGCTCAGGTCGTCGGAGATCTCCCGCTGCAACCGCTGCGTCTTTTCATCGCCGTGCGCTTCGGCGATCCGCCGCTCGACTTGCTTCATGCGCTGATTCAGCCGGACCAACGGATTCTCTTCAGCCGGCTCCGACGAAAGCGAAACGTCCTCCCCCTCGATCCCTTCGAGCAACTCTTCGTCCAGGCTTCGCGAGCCGGCCGGTTGAGACGACTTGCCACGGTGCGATTTGCCGGCTTTCTCTGCGATCGAATCGGGAACCGGCTTTGATTTGGAGGGCACGTCTTGCGGTTCGTCTATCGGGCCTCGTCCCGTGGGGCGTTCGTTCGGCGCGGGACCCAGGTCTTTGAGGAGTTGTTCGTCGAGTTGTTGATCAAGTTCTTGGTCGAGAGGCTTCTCCGAACGTTGCCGCCCGCGCCCGGAAGCAGGCGGCTCGGCGGCGCAGGCAGTTGACGATCCAACCGCCCAAAGTTGAACGGAACACGGAGCATGCCTGCCGCCCTCAGCAGCGAGTGCCACGGCGACCATCGCTACCGGGCCCGCAACGCGCCGGCAAAATTCAGATATCCGCATAGCAACCATTCACTCCGTTTCCAGACCGCCTTGCTCCGATCGATCGCCTTCGGCCGGTTCATCACGTTGGGCCGCATCGGGCGCACTCGACTGCCCACTCGACTTTGCCAATTTCAGCGTCAGGGCGGCGATCACCCCTTGCTCCCGGCTCAGTTCTTCATATTCGCGTACCGCGTCCTCAGGCAAGTCGGCCCCCTCGCCGTACTGGTCGTCGAGGGTTTTCGTCCGCTCGTTGACGTCATCTTGCATCCATTTTAGCAGTTTGAGCTCGGCGAGCGTCCGGGCGGCGTCGGCCCCGTTGGCATTCTGCCCTTCTTCTCCCGCCTCTTGTTGACCTTGGGGCTCCGCATCAGGAGACTCGCCCTCGGAGGCCGGCTTGAGCGCCTCCAAGGCACGCGCGAGCAGATTGAACGCCCGTTCCTCGGCTTGCTGCGTCGGGTCGCCGACCTGATGCTGCTCAAGCAGCCCTGCGGCGAGCTGCATTCGTTGCGTAGCCTGATCGAATGCCGCCCGGTAGACGGGTGTCTCGGCCAACTTCACGGCCAAGGCAGTCGTCTCTTGTTCCACCTCGCGCTGTTGTCTGGCCAGGTCGCCAACGCTGATTTCCTGAGTGCGGTGAAGCCGCCCCTGCGACCGCTCAAGATCGGCGTAATGGCGAGTGTCAGCCAGAAGCTTTTGCTCCGAGTCGGCGAGTGCTTTGATGTGGTCTTCGAGACGGGCCATCTGCTCCTCGGCAAGGTCTGCTTCGGCCTGGGCCAGGCGTTCGGCAAGCTCCTGTTGGGCCTGGTCCAGATCGCGCTCGGCTTCCGCCGCCGCCTGGGCTGCGGCCTGGGCCTCACCCCGTTCGGCCTGTTCCTGGGCGCGATTCATGTTCGCGCGCCCATGCGACGCCTGGCGGCCCGCCTGCTCCGCCTGCAGCCGCTCCAAAGAGCGGGCCAGGCGCTCGGTGGTGGCGGCCGTCTCTCGCTGTTGGCGAGTAAGACGTTCCAGCTCGCGGCTGCGAGCCGGATCGCTGGCCTCAGCCGCAGCGGCTTCCAGTTTCTTTCGCAATCCTTCCTGCTGCTCCTGCAACTGGGCAAGTTGCTGCTGGGCGTCGCGTAGCTTCTTAACCAGCCGGCTGAGCTCGTGCTCCCGGCGGTTGACGAGAATGTCGAGCAACTCCTGCAGATCGTCGTCTGCTCGGCGCTGGCCTTGCGTCGCTTGGCCGAACTGGTTTCTTTCGATCTGACCGCCCGACTCGTGCATGGCCTGCGAGATGCCGCGCTCGCGGGAGTAAGACAAGGCGTCGCCAAGGCCGCCCGCCTCCAGCGGGTCGTTGGCGACCTCGTCCGCGGCGCGCTGCATCCGCTGCTGAATCTTGTCGAACTGCCTCGCCAGATCGAGTTGCCGCGCGGCCAGCTTGGCCAGATCGGCCTGCTCCTGCCCGGTAAGCTTGTTCAAGTCCCGGGTGAGGGTCTGCCGACCCAAGTCGACCGACTCTCGATGAAGCTCAACTTGCTGCCGGCGCAGCGCGGCGATCTCGCCGTGAAAGCGGCGGTATTTTTCCCATTCGGCCAGCGAGGCCGTGAGCCGTTCCAAGGTCTGGATCACCTCGTCTTGATGCCGGCCGGCCGAGACAAGCGGATCTGCGACCGGGCTCGCAGCACCCGGCGGCGTTTCCTTCGTCTCACTGGAGAGCAACTCGACCTGGGCCGCCTTGATTGCCGCGGTCAGTTCGCCGCCGATGGCCGGCAGCTCGTCGCGCCCCAGGCGATCGATCTCTTCCAGCAACGACCGCATCTGCCGCTCGACATCGGGGCTGTCGACCTTGTTTTGAGCGATGTCGGCCAAAAGGCCGGCGATCTGCCCGGCAACTCCTTCGCCCGGGCTGACGAGCCCACGTTCCACTTGCCGCTGCAGCATGTCGGCGCTTTGCAAATGGTCGACATCGTGTCGCTTCAGCCGGCCGACCTGCTGCAATTGGATTTCGGCCGCGCCAAGGGGCGAGCGGGCATCTCGCTGAAGTTTCAAGAGACGGAACAACTCTCCGACGATGTAGTTCTGCCGTTCGACCAGCCGTTCGCGCAGCTCATCCGGGGTAACCACCGTCAGCCGGACGGGCTGGCTCTGGCCCAGGTGCGGAAAATAATCGCTGGCGGTGGCAAAAAGCGTAATCTGCGTCCCCGCCTTGGCCCCCAGAGCGGCCACGTCGAACTCATGCGTCACCACCCGTGCGTCGCCGCTTTCCAGACGGGCGGCTCCCTGGACCGGCGCCGGCGGACGCGCCGGCCCTTGGTAAACGACGATTTCCATTTCGTCTTGCTGCGACTGGTCGCTGCGAGAAAACCGCAGCGACACTTTCGATAGCGCCAAATCGTCTTTCGCCGCCACGTGCAGGGGCACGCTGGCCTGGGGAGTTACAAACACGCTCGCCTGCGGCTGGTCGATATTCACCGTCGGCGTGAAGTCTTCGATGGCCCGAATCTCGTAGCGGACCTGGTCTCCACTGGAAAACCCCTCCTGATCGACCAACTCGATCCAGTACATGCCTGATCGCTCGACGGTGAAGTCGACGTCCTTCGTCTCGACAGTGCCCGGCGTCGGATCGCTCGATTGCGAAACGCTCTCCTCCGAGGCGATTGCCTCGGAAGCAGGCAGCGAATCGGCCTTGCGGGCGACAGAAAATTGGCGACCGTCCTCACTCAGCCGCGCCGCGATCACCTGGCCTTCATCGACGTGGACGCTGACCGCGCGCACCGGCTTGTTGACTCGCCCCTCCAGCTCAACACGGGTTCCCACCAGCGCCCGCAAATGGGGTTGGGTCGCCTCGGACGGCCAACCCGTGTATTCCGGGAAGAAAAGCTTCACGGCCAGCTCCTCGATGGTCGGCGGATCGACGACGTCGAGGGCGATCCAGTCCATCGAGAAATCGTCGCCGCCGACCGCCCGGTACGAAAAGGGCTGAGTGACGTTTTCCCGGCTGGCGACCATCACGTCGTTCATCAGCCGCATCGGCTCGCTCGATTCGACGGCCGACGACGGGCCGCGAAGGCGGTATTGAATGAACACGTTGTCCGGTAACCTCGCGCCCAGGTCGTCCTTCAATTCAACCTCGAAGGTCTGCCCGGCGGCCAGACGCTGCACGGGCGTGATGAACGCCAGATGATTCTGCCTCGGCCACTGCGTGCTTCCCCAGGGGGCGACCAGACGTACCAACGCCGTGCCGGCCGCAGGCAGGTCGAAAAAGGCGATCACCAGGGCGACCACCACCAGCGAGGCGGCCAGCGAGAGCGATCGGCGGGCGATGCCCGGTTGGATTGCGTCCTCCAGCGAGAGACGATCGATCTCGGCCGTCGCTTCCGCGACGACGCTCCGCCTCATCGCGGTCGAGCCGGCCAGAACGTCGTCTTCCGCCTGGCGAAGAAACCGCACGGCGCTAGCGAGCCGATCGCGCAAGATCGGCAACCGCGATTCGAGCCGCAGGGCGAGTTCGACGTCACCCAGTTCCGCTTTCAGCGCCGGCCGGACGAAGCGGTAAAGCGTCCAGCCGATTATGGCGGCCAGGGCCGACGACGACATGAACCGCAGGCCGCGTTCGTCGTAGCGGAATAGGTAGTCGGCCAGGCACAAAACGAGCGCGGTGCCGACCAGGCCCGCCAGCGTCCGGCCGGCGGCGTCGAGCACGAGCAGCCGCCGCACTCGGCGTCGCACGGCGGCCATCTTTTGCTCAAGTAGATGTGGCATGGTGATGTCGGGCCTGGGTCCGGCGCGCGGAGAACAGCGGCCGGAACCAACGCCAATTGTACGGCGCGGACGGGGATCAGGAGAAGTCGGAATGACACCCGGAGTGGCTCGGTTCCGGTTCGACGAGAAAATGACCGCGACCGCAACGCGTCGCCCCTTCGCCCTGCAAGGGAACGCTGAGCCTGCTGAACTCGAAAGTAGTTGACCCCACCTGCAGCAAGGGCGAAAATCGCAGTACCTGTCGGGTTGCAGCACATCTGCTCGAATCGAGTGATTTGATGGACGATTCCAATTTTGACTTCAGTCGGCTCTCGACCGATAAGGAGTCCGTTGGCAGGCGTCGAAAAGCCTCTGCTTGGATGCCCGTTGCCTTGGGGGCAGCCGGGTTGATGATTTGCGGCGGGGTGTGGTGGCTGCTGCGAAATGTCGGGGACCAGGGGCGTCCATCCTCGACAGAAATCAAGGGGCAGAAAGCCCAACAAGCGGCGGCATCGCCGCCGGCGAATACGACGGTCGCCGCGCCTGAACTGGATCCGATCGACGACCTGACCGTGGACGACGAGCGTCCGGTAATCGGCCGAGCACGTCTCAAGAACGGTGAGTCGGCGGAAGGCGTTCGTTATTCGCTGCGTCGCCCGGCGCCGCGCGGCGCTCAGATCGACGCCGAAACGGGCGAGTTTCGCTGGCAGCCCTCCCGCGTGAAGCCGGGCGACTATCCGCTTATCATCGAGGCCCGACGACCGGGCGCCGCTTCGCCGGCGGCAGTCCAGTTCACGGTGCACGTTGTGACGACCGATCCTCCGCTTGAGCGGCTGTTGTCGGAACTGGCTGCGGATGGTGTCAAGGTCGAGTTTTTGCCGGAAGGTTTTTCGACGCCCTTCGAGAAATGGCTGGCTGCGCCGTCGCGCGTGCTTCGCGTGGGAGACGAGCAGCTAAACGTCTTCGTGTATGACGCGCCCGAAGCCGCGGCGGTGGCCGCCGCGCAGATCGCCCCCGACCTTTCCGCTGTCGCCGGTCGGCAGAACGAGTGGAGGTCGTCAGCGAGTTGTTTCCGCCGTGGCCGGCTGATCATGCTCTATGCCGGCGAGGTTCCCTCGCTCTACGACGCGTTGACCGAACGACTTGGTGAACCCCTGGCCAAGTGCGTCGCGTCCGACAAGCGCCAACTCGCCGCCGGCGGCAGCGTTAGCATGGTCGAGCAAGCCGATCCCGCTTCGGCCAAGCCCGACGCGTCGCCAACCTCCACGCCAGGCGAGGACGATCTCGCCGATTTGGTAGAGCTTTACCAGGCCAAGAAGCTATTCGTCAGGAAGGAATACCCGGCGCTGCGAAAGATTTTCGCCAAACGTTTCGAGCGCGAGCAGCAGGCCGCGATCGCCGCGGCGGTGACAGACAAAGAAAAGCCCCCTGCCTGGCTGCAAGGTCGTGACGATTTCAAGGAAGAGTTGTTTACGGCCTTCGATTCGGCACACGACGATGTTGGGGCCGGCTTGAAACTGGTCACGAGAATGCAGGAAGCGTTTCCCGACAAGTTCGATTCTTACGGCGAACTGGCAATCGCAGTCGCCGTCACCTGGGACAAACCGCGAAGCGTTTACGATTACGCGTGGCACGCGAAGCGGTGTCAGGCCCCGGTACCCGACGAGTTGCTCGACGCGCTGGGCAACGTCGAGTACCTTCTCGACGCCGAATCGGCCATGCAGGGCAGGGCGCAATATCTGCCGTGGGAGTTCCTGGTGCTTGTTGTGAATCATAAGACCCCGCGCGCCGAACGAGAGTGGGCGATCGCCAGTTATCTGTTGCAGCGCGCGATGTACGGCCGGTGCTACGGTGACGTCCCCTACGACGACCTTATGCTCTCCAGCGGCGACAAGCAGTGCCGGTTGGCCGGCAAGTCGTACACGCTGGAGAACCTGCGGCGGTACGGCGGCGTGTGCGCGATGCAGGCCGATTTCGCGGCCCGCGTCGGCCAGAGCCTGGGCGTGCCCGCTCTCTACGTAGGTGGCGAAGGCAATTCCGGCGGTTTGCACGCCTGGGTCGTATGGGTCGAGCTTAAAGCGGTGAACAAAAGTGCCATCAGCTTTTCCATCGAGTCGCACGGGCGATACCGCGACGACCAGTACTTCGTCGGCCACCTCACCGACCCGCGCACGAGCGAACCGACGACCGACCGTGAGCTGGAGCTGCGCTTGCACTCGGTGGGAGTCAATCCTCAGAACCAGCGGCACGCACGCCTGGCAATGCGGGCCTTTCCCCACCTGCGCGACAAGCTGGCGATGGACGCCGGCGAGCAGATCCGTTATCTGGCCAAGGTGACGGGGCTCTGCCCTTGGAACGAAGACGCCTGGTTAGCGCTGGCCGACATGGCGCGCAGCCACACGGCGGGCAAAGCACAAAGCAAGGCTCTTACGAGCGCGGTCGACCGGCTGTTTACCACCTTTGCGGACTTCCCGGATTTCACCTGGAAGGTGTTCGATTCGCTGGTCGCGTTTCAGGAAGACATCCGGCCGCGCAACAAACTCTACGAGCGACTCGTCGCCCTTTACGAACTGGCGGGACGGCCCGACCTGGCCTGCGAGGCCCGCCTGAAGCTGAGCGACTACCAGGTCGAAGCGGGAGATCAGGGTCAAGCCATCCAAGGGCTGGCCTACACCATCAAGAAATTTCCCGGCGAGGGGCGCTACGTGCCGCGCATGCTCGACAAGCTGGAGACGTTGGCTAAGGATCTCAAAGGGGGTGATGCGGAAGTGGTTCAGTTTTATCAGGAGTTCCTGCCGCTCGTCCCACAAAAGCGCGACAAGACGCCAACCCCGTACTGCCTGAAGATGTACAAACGGGCCATCGAACGGTTCAAGCAGTCCGGGCAGGTTACGCTGGCGCAGACATGGTCGGCCCAACTGGCGCTGCTAGAGGCCCAGGCGAACCTCTAATTAGAGCCGTATGCCGATTACGTTGAGCGCCATGCCGGTGATCTTCGGGCACGCAGCCATCGGTCACGCGCGAAGGACGACGGTCTCAAGGTAATCGGCGGCGATCGCAATTGGACCGATGCCGGCATTACGATCGTATCGCCGGGCGAGAGCCACCATGTCGGCATACAGAGACTCGCGCCGCTCCACGGTCAGCCCTTCAAACGCGCGCCGTGTTGGGCCGTAATAAGTTCGGAAAAAGTCCACGTTCTCCTCGGCGGACCGGAACCGAAAAATGGCCGTTCTCGGATAACTGGTGACCGATGCCGCCGTGTCTCCAAAAAGATCTCGCAAATACACCTCGTCTCCCCAGCGAACCGGCGGTTGAAGGCCCGGAGTCTGCGGTAAATAACGGGAGAAAAGCCGGAACGTTTCGCCGATGAAACCCTGCGGCGTCCAACTGGCCAGGGCGATGCGCCCTCCGGGACGGCAAACCCGGGCCAGCTCGGCCGCGGCGCGCTTGTGATTGGGTGCGAACATAGCGCCATAGATGGAAAGCACCGCATCGAAGGAGGCCGCTGGAAACGGAAGATCCTCCGCGTCGCCTTCGCGAAACTCGACGGACAGATGTTCGGCCACAGCCCGGATTCGCCCGCGCTCGAGCAGTGCCGGCACATAGTCGACCCCAACCGCCTCGCAGCCGCGTCGTGCGGCCGCCAGTGCCGCGTTACCGCTTCCCGTGGCTACGTCGAGCACGCGCCAGCCGGCTTGCACATCCGCCGTTTCGCAAAGCTGCTCAGCCTGGTAGACGATGCAAGCGGCAACGACAGAAAAGTCGCCGCTACTCCAGGTGGCCTGCTGGCGTTGCTTGATGGCGGAGTAGTCTGGGGCTGACTCAGGTTGAACCGCAGTTTGGCAGGCGGTCATGAAAGAGATCCTCCAGGGTCCCAGCTAAGTAGTACGACCGATCGTGTTTTGAATGATACGACCGATCGTGCTATTATGTCAATATGCCACCTACCGAAAACCAGCAAACCGCCCTGACCAACCGGAAATCGCGTGCCGACGGCCTTAAAAGCCGTCAGACCATTCTCGATGCAGCCGCTCGTCTGGCCACGACCCGTGGACTGGACGGGCTCTCGATCGGCGAGTTGGCCAACTACATTGGAATGAGCAAGAGCGGTCTCTATGCACATTTCAAATCGAAAGAAGAACTGGAGTTGGCGACGATCGACACCGCCGCCGAGATCTTCGAGAACGATGTTATCCGTAAGGTTCCAGAATCGTCTTTGGGCCTGGAGCGCGTCAGGGCGTTGACGGAGGTGTTCATCGCGCATTTAAGGCGACGCATCTTTCCCGGCGGCTGCTTTTTCGCGACTGTGGCCGCCCAGCTTGCCCCCAACCCGGGCCGGGCACGCGACCGGGTCATGCAAATGCACGCCGCGTGGGTCGAACAATTCTTGGTGGCACTCCGCCAGGCACGCGATGCGGGGGAGATTCCACGCGACGCCGATCTGGATCAACTGGCCTTTGAGATCACCTCGATGATGTTCCGGGCGAATTTTAGCTGGATCGCCACGGAGGACACTCGGTTTCTCGACCGGGCGCGCGTCGGAGTTGAAAATGCGCTGGCGCGCATTGCGCAACCGAGCAAGAGGCAACCGCGCCGCCGGCGGGCGCAGGGGCGACGTCGGCGATGACCGTCGGCATCTCGCCCCCGGCCGGTGCCCTCTGCGAATGTTTTCTTGCCGCCCGACTTCATTTCAAGGCCCGCTCGATTCGCGATTTGACGTCCAGGCCGTCCGTCTGATCCAGCGGGTGGCCACGCCAGAGGATGCGGCCGTCGGTGCCGATGAGGACGGATTGGGGCACGCCGCTAACCACGAACGCTCTGGCGGCCGGACTCTCGAAATCCGCGCCCTCCGGGCCGCCCGACCAGAAGTGGTCCAGTCCGGTCCATTCGCGCTCGTGCACGTGCGACCGCACTCGCGTTTGCTCGGAATCGATGCTGACGGGAACGATGATCACTCGATCCTTCCAGGCGTTACCCTGCTCGGCTCCGAGGGCGTTCAGATTGGACATGGGCTGCTGGCATGGGCCGCACCAGGTCGCCCAGAATTCGAGGAAGACCAGCTTGCCCCGGAAGCTGCGGAGGGGAACCGTCTGTCCGGTCGTCAGATTCGTCAACTCCACGGCGGGGGCCGGGTCTCCCGCGCCGGGGGCCAAGGCGAAGTCGAACTGCTCCGTTGTCGCCTCTTGGGTGAAGCCAAACGAACCCAGCCGCTTACCGTCGACGCTCACCTGGTAAGGAGGGAAAGCAGCATACGACGACGACGGCTTCGCGTCGGTGATGTCCGTGAGCACAATCTCGCCCGACTCGGGCACCGTACCGGCGAAGACGACCTGCGATCCATAATGGCCGTCGAATCGGGTAACAGACACCCCGCGATCCTTCGCCGCCTTACCGTCTGGCGTTTTGATGTGCAGCACGGCTTTGCGCGTTCCGCGGAAAGCATTCGGGTCGTACGGCACCGAGCGAAAATCGATCCGCTCGGATTGACCGGCTGCGAGCGTCAGCATCCGCCGGTCGTGGTAAGCTCCAACGTTGATCTCGCTGCCCGCAAGCGGCTTGCTGTCATCCTGGGGCTGAGTGCGCACGTCGACCAAGTACTGGCCGGGGGCCAGATCCGTCAGCTTGAGTCGCGGAGTCAACGAGGTGCCCGTTGTGGAAGCAACGCTGAGATAGCTGTTCCCCCGGATTTGCCAGAGCACATCGAAAGAGGCGCTTTTGAAGGGTGAATCCGCGACGGCATGGTCGCCCGGTTCGAAGGAAAGGTCGAGCGTGGCCGGACGTGGAAGATCGATTTCAAGGTTCCCGTTCTTCACGTCGGCGTGAGTGAATGGGCCGGTCTCGAAGAATTGGAGGAATCCGGGCGCATGGACGGCCACGTGAAACCGCGGCGTGTCGTCGGCGATCTGGAACTCAAAACGCCCCGCGCCGACCTCCTTCAGGTTGAGCATGTTGAAATCCGAAACCGCACCACCCCGACGATTACTCGGCTGCCGCATCATGCGCACGCGTTCCTCTAGATCGTCGAAGTAGACTTCGGGCGAAGCTTCCTTCGGCCACGTCATCGCTTTGGGCAGGTTGAATCGCAATTGGATCTTCTGCCCGCGCCGCAGAGCGATCGTCGCCTCCCCCTTGCTCAGTTTCTCGCGCTGCTCGCCCGCGAAGTGTGCGACGGTCGACGCATAGCCATCGGCGCGCACTAACACTTGCAGGGCCGCCCCCCGGTATTCCCACGCTCCACCGAGGAAGACCAAGCCGTCACGACCAGTAGTCCAATGTCCATATCCCTGGTCCGCCGTATGTACCATGGCTTCTGCCTTCGGCACCACTTTGCCGTCTTCATCGACAACGCGCACGCGAAGGTCCGTCACTTTGGAGAGATCGCGAGGAGCACTTGCTTTCGCGATAAGTTCGACTTGGGGCAGTTCGCCTTCCTCCGGCACGGTGAACGATACGTTCCCGGAGAAATCCGCAGATGTAGACGACAATTGCGGCGTCGAGGCGAGCACCGCGAAGAGATCGGCTGAGTACTTGCCCGGAGGAATCGGGTCGGTTGTGAAACGTCCGTCCGAGCTGATCGGGATGACGTCGAAGGCGACATATATCCTGACAGGTTTCACCTCGTTTCCGAGAATTTCTTCCGGACCCGCGCCATGAATCGCCAGGTAGGCGTAGCGTAATTCGACGTTTTCGAGACCGCGCACCTGGCCCGAAAGCGGTCGGCCCGTCTTTCGTTCAAACCGGATGTTCGCTCGTTTCGCAGATTCGATCTCGACCAACTGCCGGTCCGCGCCCGTCATCAGCATCCCGTTGTCGACCTTCGTCTCCTCTTGACGTTGAACCGCGTATTGTCCGGGCGGAAGGTGCTCGAATACCTTCTCGCCCGGGTTGTCCAGGGAAAAATTCGACATGTGGAATCGCAGTGAGTCGGTGTTCCAAGTGACGTGGTCGAATGTCTTCAGTTCGATCATCACCGGCAGTTTGGGCGGCTTGCGGGGCAAATCGCAATGAACGGTCAGACTGCCCGCCGCAGGCAGCTTGATTTCGACGTTGTCGCCTTGCGGCAGGGTTTTGCGGGAAACGACCCAGAACAACGGATCGTCGGCAATCACACCCAGGCGATCCGCTTTTCCCTGCTTTCGCGTGATGGTGAAGGCTCCGTTCTTGTCTGTCCGCGTCGACGGCGGGCGCGGGCTCTGCCTCTCCGGAACGAACCAGGTCCGCCGGCCGGCCTCCACGATGACACGTTCCTTGCCGAGGAACAGAACCTCAGCATTGACAACGGGGGTGCCGCGGTGATCGAGTACGCGGCCCGTGACTGTGGCTCCTTCAGGCCACTCTACGATTGCCGCGGGCGCCGCGTCGTTGGCGTCGGCCACAGCGTTGCCAGCGGCAACCTTCTCAGCCCCAACCTTTTCGGCCACCGACTCGTCCTGCTTCGCCGGTGGCGCCGATTCATCACCATCCGATTGGCGCAACCCCGGCAAAGCAACGCTCGCCAACAGGGCCAGAACGAGCATCCCAGACAGCGAGAGTCGCGGCGACCTGCGCAAGGTCTTGTCCATGATTCGTTCGAATCGCCTGCCGAGAGGATGGAGGCTGTCGCCGAACCCCAGCGAGAGTCCTGGCACGGCCCGCTGGGCGAGTTTCGACGCGGCGCTGAGCAAAGTGTCGCAGTAGGCCTGGCCGGTCGTGAGATCCCGCGTCAGCAGGAGATCGTCGCAGCAATCCTCGCGCACCCTACGGATCTGGCGATTCAGGACCCAGAGCAGAGGATTGAACCACCAGGCGGCCGTCAGAATGAGCTGGACCCAGTTGATGCAAGGGTCGCGACGCCGATGATGGGCCAACTCGTGCGCCAGGATGGCATCGAGCGCCGAGGCATCGAGCGAAGCCACGGCGTCAGGCAAGACCACCAAGGGACGCAGCACACCGAAGGCGGCCGGTCCGCAGGGCTCCGGCGACAACAACAGACGGGGCGGACGCCGCAGGCCGAGCCGCTCGGACAAGGCGACGAATCGTCGCCGCAATTCACCGTTGGGCACTTCGGCGGCGCTGCGAAGGCCGCGACGCATGGCGAGCAGGCTCCCCAGGATCCAGAAAACCACGACAAGCGTGCCCGCGGCGTGCAGGAGCATCAACCAGGCCCTGACGTCCAGGACAGGCGATGGAGAAGAAGTTTCTGCCACGGCGCTGGTCCGTTCCGCGAAGGTGTCGTGCGAACCTGGCATGGCGGGAATGCCCTGCAACGGCACGGGAGAATCCGTTGCGGCTGGATTATCAAGCACGACGGCGGGAGAACTTGCCGTGCTTCGCGCGGTCCGAACCGCAGGTCCCACGTGGCTGAACAGACCCGTGGGCATCGACAGCGCCGGCGGTAGAGCGAACTTGGCCAGCGCCAGCACCAACAGCCAGTAGCGCAGCGGAGAAGGCCAGCGCCGCCCCAGCCCGACAATGCCGAGCAGCAGCACCGCCAGCAGCGAGGCCTGCCAGACGGCATGATAGACGAACGGGAACCAGATCGCGGCGGCGCCGTTGAGTTTCGGCAGGAGCAGTTGCACGGTAGTCACTCCCTGGGTTGGTTCTTTTGTCGGAGCCGGTCGAGCAGTTGCTCGAGCTCCGCCAGTTCGGTGGGGGTTGGTGGGTGGGTCTCGAAGAGGGATGCGACGAGCGCCGGCTTGTTTCCCCCGAAAATGCGTTGCAGGACGTCCCCGACGACGCGCCGGTACGTCTTGCCGGGCCGGCGCAGCGGCGCATAGACGAATGCCTTGCCGACGGGTCCTTTGGCCCGCTTCACCATCCCCTTGGCTTCCAGCCGTCCCAGGAGCGTCACCATCGAAGTGTGCGCCATGGGTCGATAGTCCAACATGGCTTCGCGGAGCTGACGGGCGGTCGCTTCACGCAGTTGCCATAAACAGGCCATTACCTCAAGTTCGGCATCGGGCAGACGTTCTTCGGACATAGCATCCTTTCGCCGGCGGGTGGTTGCTGCTTCGCTCGTCCAAGCAGCGAACGACGTTCGTTTCCAGAATATCGACTGGCGTAGATAATAATATCGACGCGCGTAGATATCGTCAAGCACTCGGTGAGCGAAGGTTTCGTCGAGGAGCGAAGCCGAGCGGAGAGCATGGTGGTGCGCTGGCACCGTGTCCAGTTCGGGGGTTTTGAGTTCGGCCTGCGTCGTCGTTTATCCCAGCCGCCAACGACGACCGCGGGGACGGCGCCGAATTCCGGCCCGAGAGCATAATTTCGGCCCAGTAAGCGGTTCCAACCTCGCGCTCGCCGTTGGCGCCCGGTTATCTCTGACCAATGCACCCCCGCGGAGTGAAATTCTTTGCCTAGTCGGGCGTGGCGGGTTGCATCGTGTGTGGGGTAAACGACGGCACAGCGATGGCGGGTGGGGCCGCGTGATGGTTGGCAAGCACCCGCCTCGTGCCGTATTCTGCTGACTGTTTTCGTCCATTCCGAAGGCAACCTCGTGGCCAAAGCAACGTATAAAGACGCCGGCGTCGATCTCGACATCTACAACGAGAGCATGGCCCGTCTGCCGCGGCTCTTGTCGCGCACGCACAGCCCGCGCGTACTGCCGCTGGAAGGCGGCTTCGCCGGCCTTTTTCAGCTCGATTTCACAAGCCCCCTCTTCGCCCGCCGATACGTCGACCCGGTGCTCGTCTCCTGCACCGACGGCGTCGGCACCAAGCTCAAGGTCGCCCAGTTGGCCGGCGTGCACAACACGGTGGGTCTCGACCTGGTGGCCATGAGCGTCAACGACGCCCTCTGCTGCGGCGCCGAGCCGCTCTTTTTTCTAGATTATGTGGCCATGTCGCACGACGACCCCGCGCGGCTGGAAGAGATCGTCGAAGGCATTTCGGCTGGCTGCATCGAGGCCGATTGCGCCCTGCTCGGCGGCGAGACGGCCATCATGCCCGACCTTTACGCGCGCGGCGACTACGACCTGGCGGGCTTTTGCGTCGGCGTCGTGGAACGCCGGCGAGTGATCGACGGCCGGGCGATCGTGGCGGGCGACACGCTCATCGGCGTCGCTTCCAGCGGCCTGCACTCCAACGGATACAGCCTGGCCCGCAAAGTCGTGTTCGAGATCGCCGGCCTGACGGTCGACACGTTCGTCGACGAGTTGGGCCGCAAGGTCGGTCAGGAACTGCTGGAGCCGACGCGGATCTATGTCCGTGCCGTGCGGCGCGTGCTGGCCAACTACAGGGTAAAAGGGGTCGTCCACGGCATCGCCCATATCACGGGGGGCGGACTACACGAGAACCTGGAGCGGATCCTGCCCGATGGTGTCGAAGCCGTCATCGAACGCGGTAGCTGGTCCGCGGCCCCCGTCTTCGGTTGGCTCCAGCGTTTGGGCGAAATCGATGATGCCGAAATGGCCCGCGTCTTCAACATGGGCATCGGTCTGGTGCTCGTCGTCAGCCCGTACTACGCCGACAGCATCCGCCACCAGCTTGCCGATTGCGGATTGCAGTCATGGCCCATCGGGCAGGTCTTGGGCGGCCCGCGCGGCGTCCGCTGGGCGTGAAGTCTCGCACCACGACGCGAAGATGCAAAGGTTTTTGCGACAGGACCTTGTGCGACGAAAACCGCAGGCGATTTCCCACCGGACACGGCCCACGGTATGATAGATTTCCCGCCGAAGCCCTGCCGCAATCCGCCTCCAAAAGCTGTTATGCCGCACAGCAATTGTCGCTCCTGCCTCTCCCGCCGTGAGCTGCTCGCCCGATCGGGCATGGGGTTTGGAATGCTGGGGTTGGCAAGCCTCCTCTCCACCGACGGATGGCTGGCGGGAGCCGGCGCGGCGAGCGGCTACGCCAACCCGATGGCTCCCAAAGAGCCGCATTTTCCGGCGCGGGCCAAACACGTTATCCACCTCTTCATGAACGGCGGCCCGAGCCACGTCGATACGTTCGATCCAAAACCGTCGCTCGCGAAATACGCCGGCCAGAACCTGCCGACCGAGAACCTGCGGACCGAACGCAAGACGGGCGCCGCCTTCCCTTCGCCGTTCAAATTTCAGAAGTACGGCCAGAGCGGGATCGAGGTCAGCGAGCTCTTCACCCAGGTGGCCGAATCGATCGACGAGATCGCCGTCATTCGCTCGATGCACGCCGACGTGCCCAACCACGAGCCGTCGTTGATGCTCATGAATTGCGGCGAGTCGCGGCTCGTGCGGCCCAGCATGGGCTCGTGGGTCACCTACGGCCTGGGGACCGAGAATCAGAACCTGCCCGGCTTCATCGCCATGTGTCCCGGCGGCTACCCGATCAAGGACGCCGAGAACTGGCAAAGCGCCTTCTTGCCGGGCGTCTATCAAGGGACGTACATCAACTCGCAGCACGAGCAGATCGAGAAGCTGATCGAGAACGTCAAGAATCCCGACGTCTCGCCGGGCGACCAGCGCCGGCAGCTCGATTTGCTGGCCGAGCTGAACCGCCGGCATCTGGAAGCGCACCAGCGCGACCCAGCCCTGGAGGCTCGCATCCACAGCTTCGAACTGGCCTACCGGATGCAGAGCGACGCGGCCGAGGCCTTCGACGTCAGCCGCGAGCCGCAGTACATCCTCGACATGTACGGCCCGGGCGTGCAGGCGCGGCAGATACTCGTCGCCCGACGCCTGATCGAACGGGGCGTGCGCTATGTGCAGTTGTGGCACGGCGCCGGCCAGCCCTGGGACAATCACGACGACATCGAAGTCAACCACCGCCACCTGGCCGACGAGTGCGACCGGGCGATCGGCGCTTTGATCAAGGATCTCAAGCAGCGCGGGCTGTTCGACGAGACGCTGATTGTTTGGGGGGGCGAATTCGGCCGCACGCCCACCGTCGAGCTGCCGCAAAAGGGCGCGAACGCCGGCAAAATCAACGGACGCGACCACAACCACTACGGCTTCACGGTCTGGCTGGCGGGCGGCGGCGTCAAAGGCGGACAAGTTTACGGTGCGACCGACGAGTTCGGTTTTCAGGCGGTGGAGAACCGCGTCCACGTCCACGATTTGCAGGCCACGCTTCTGGCCTTGCTTGGCTTCGACCACAAGCGGCTCACTTTCCGCCACGCCGGCCGCGACTTCCGCCTCACCGACGTTCACGGCGAAGTGGTCAGGGCGCTGATCGCGTGAGCCGGACTTGGCAGCGCCTCAACCGCCAGATCGTCGCCTGCGAGCGGTGCCCGAGGTTGCGCAGCTACTGCGAGGCGGTCGCCCGCGAAAAACGGCGGGCGTTTCAAGGTTGGGACTATTGGGGCAAACCGGTTCCCAACTTCGGCGATCCGCGGGCGCGGCTGCTCCTCGTCGGTCTGGCCCCGGCGGCGCACGGCGGCAATCGAACGGGCCGGCTGTTCACCGGCGACCGCAGCGGCGATTGGTTGTTTCGGGCCCTTTATAAGGCCGGTTTCGCCAGCCAGCCGACGTCGGTCGGCGCGGGCGACGGCCTTGAGCTTACTGACTGCGCGATCACGGCCGTCTGCCACTGCGCCCCGCCGGCCAACAAGCCGACGCCGGGCGAGATCGAGAATTGCCGGGGTTGGCTTGAGCAGACGATTGACGAGCTGCCGGTGCGCGTCTTTCTGGCTCTGGGCCAGATCGCCTGGCAGGGGGTGGTGCGCGAAGCCCGCCGCCGCGAGTGGCTGACCGGCAAGTCACCCGCGCCAAAATTCACTCACTCCGCCCGCGCCCCTTTGGCCGGCGGTCGGTGGCTCTTGGGCAGCTTTCATCCCAGCCAGCAGAACACGTTCACAGGCAAGTTGACCGAACCGATGTTCGACGCCGTGTTTCAAGCGGCCAGAGAGTTGCTTAAGAAGGATTAACCACAGAGTCACCCGGCGCGGCCGTTGGCCGGACAACCAATGACGAATATCGGGCTTCGTCATTCGTTATTTTTTCGTCATTCGTGCTTCATCATTCAGATTTCTGGGCATAGGATTGGTGGTTCGATTCATTCAGGCACCAAGCCCACCACACGCGCCGGCCCTGCCGAACCCCCTTTCACTTTCAGTGGAAAGGCGCAGACCGTGAAACCGGTCGGCGGCAACCGGTCGAGGTTCGTCAAACGCTCGATGTGGCAGTATTCTTTGTCGATCCCTACGAAGTGGGCGGCCCAAAAAACATCGTCGCGTCGCTCGGCCTTGGCGCGCTCGGCCAGCACCGGCAAAGGGACATCCCAGCCCCACGAGTCGATGCCGGTCAGCTTGATGCTTTGATCCAACAGCCAGCGGGTCGCTTCGGCGCTCATGCCGGGGCCGCGGGTGAAGTAATCGGGGCTCCCGACCAGTCGGTCGTTGCCGGTCTGGATGAGAACGATCTCGCCCGCCTGCAGCGTGTGTCCGATTCGGCCGAGTTCCGTCTGCAGGTCGGCGATGCCGATCGCCTCGCCATGTTGTTTGTGGCGCATGTCGAGCCTCACGCCCGGCCCATAGCACCACTCCAGCGGTACCTGGTCGATCGTTTTGGACGGCCGGCCTTCGCTTGTTGGGCCGTAATGCCAGGGGGCGTCGACGTGCGTCGTGCCGTGTGTGGAAAACTTGATCACGTCGTTGGCCCAGCCAAGCCTGGTACGCAGGTATTTGCGCGGCACGCCGAACAGCAAGCGGATGGCCCGCGCGCCAAACGCGTGCCCCTGCCGCCAGACCCGGCTGCGGGCCCAACGTGGGGCCCAGTCGGCGTCGTTGTCGAGCGGCAGGCTAAGGTCGACGAATTTCATTCTGGCTTCTTGCAAGCTTGTTGATTAAACTCCGAGCGGACGCCGTTGCTTCAAAAACTTTGAGCTACCACCGAGTAGTTTAACCGGTAGCCCGCGGCCGAGCGCGAGGATACGGCCCGCCTCGCCGGACCCCGTTCGGGGCTGGAATACAATGCCAAGCCCGCGGGCGCCATTGGCTGCCGGTTCAATGTTGGCTGCCGGTTTAACGACGGGAACTTACATGCGTCGGTACCTGCTGTTCATCGCCGCGATCACCCTATTGGCCGCCACTGGCGACGTCACGGCCGAGGATGCCGAGGCACCAAAGCCGATCGTGCCCGCCGACGCGAAGCTCGAGCTCATCTACACCCGTTCGGCGCCGATTCTGGGTGGGCTGACCGAAGGACCAGCGGTCGCCCCCGACGGCAGCATCTATTTCAGCGATATTCCCACGGGTCAGCACAAGGGGCTGATCCTCCGTTTCGATCCATCGACCAAAGAAACGTCGACGTTCACCGACGACAGCCACAAGGCCAACGGCCTGATGTTTGATGCCCGCGGCTTTCTGATCGCATGCGAAGGGGCCGACGGCGGCGGCCGCTGCGTGTCGCGCTGGGATGTAAAGACCGGCAAGCGGGAAGTGCTCGCCGATCAGTACCTGGGCAAGCGGTTCAACGCGCCCAACGATCTGTGCATCGACCTGAAGGGGCGAATTTACTTCACCGACCCGCGCTACTTGGGCGATGAGCCACGCGAGTTGGAGCACCGGGCCGTGTACCGAGTCGACCCCGATGGTGCGTTGATCGAGGTGACGCACGACGTGGAGAAGCCCAACGGCATCGCCCTCAGCGCCGACCAGAAGACGCTCTACGTGGCCGACAACAACAACGGCACCGATCGGATCGACCCCGCGGCTCCGCCTCCGGAAAAAGGGGCCATGAAAATCTACGCTTTCCCCCTGGGGGAGAACGGCCTGGTTGCAGGCGACCGGCGGACGATTTACGACTTCGCCCGTGAATCCGGGTGCGACGGCATGACGCTCGACACCAAGGGGAACCTTTATCTGGCCGCCCGGAGCGTTAATCGGCCCGGCATCCTGATTATCGATCCTGCCGGGCACGAGGTAGGTTTTATCGCCACGGGCCAACCGCAGCCCGACGCGAAAGAACCACGCGGCCTGCCGAGCAATTGTGATTTTGGGCTCGGCGACGAGAGCGACGTGCTGTACGTCACGGTCGACATGAGCCTGTACCGCATCCGGTTAAACGCAACGGGCTTTCACATTCCATGGGAAAAGTAGCCGTTGGGCTGTGCCCGGTTAGGGCAGTATGGCTTGCGTGATGGCCTCAACTTGCTTAACCCAATTATTCAGCGGCCCGCGATTCGGGCGCACTCCGCGTTGATACTGACCGAAGTGTAAAGCGTGGGCGAGGTCGTTTGAAGTCACTCGCTGATGCTTCGGGTTTGTGTCGGCCGGTAAAGAATCCGGGTTATGCGATGCCTTGCGAAACTGCGAGGGACGGCGTGGAGAATCAAGGACAACGCACGTTCGATCGATGGCTGATCGCAGCGGCCGGGCTGGTCGTTCTTCTCATCGTCGCCGTGTTTCTGACGCTTGAAAAAACGCGGCAACTGAACGACGACGCGTTGTGGGTGGCCCACACCCACGAAGTTCTGCGCACGCTGCAAGAGCTGGACAATCACATGCTCCAAGCTCAAGCCAGCCACCGCTTGTACCTGATCCTTGGGCAAGACACGGCGCTCGATGAACTCGCCAACGCCCACGCGGCCGCACGACAGGACATTCTCAAGATGAAGGGCCTGACCGCGGACAACCCACAACAGCAGGATCGCATTCCTAACCTTGAGAAACAGATCGACGAACTGGAGCGGTTGCGAGCGGATGCCCGCAGGCTGCGGGACGAAAAAGGCTTAGAAGCCGTCGGTCAGGCGATGGCCGCGCAGCAGTCGGGGCAGACCATGGCAGGATTGCGGAAGCTGCTTGATTCGATGAAAAAGACGGAGCAAGATTTGCTCGATGACCGTCTCCAAGAACGAAACGATACCTTTCGCATTGCGATCGCGACCGAACTGCTTTCGGGGGCGGCGGCGGTCGTAGGCGTGGTGGCCTTCACGGCTTTGCTACGGCGGCACCTGGCCGCCCGCAACTCGGCCGCCGCCACCATCGCCGAGCAGCGTGAGCGGCTCAGAACGACCCTGGCGAGCATCGGTGATGCCGTCGTCACCACGGATATCCGCGGGCGAGTGACCAGCCTGAACGCGGTGGCCGAGGCGCTCACCGGCTGGACGAACGACGACGCTGCCGGCCAACCGTTGGACCGTGTGTTCCAGATCGTCAACGAGGAAACGCGTCAACCGGTACCGAGCCCCGTGGTACGGGCGATACGCGAGGGCGTGATCGTGGGTCTGGCGAACCATACCGTCTTGCTGGCCAAGGATGGCGCGGAGCGGCCGATCGACGACAGCGCCGCCCCCATTCGTTGCGCCGAAGGCCAGGTGGTCGGCTGCGTGCTTGTGTTCCGCGACGTGACGGAGCGCCGGCTGGCCGAGCAGGCCGCGCGCGAGGCGAGTCGGCACAAAGACGAATTCCTGGCCACGCTCGCCCACGAGTTACGCAATCCGTTGGCCCCCATCACCAACGCCCTGTCGATACTCCGACTTGCTTCCGACGACCCGGAGGCTCGCAGCCGGGCAACCGAGACGATGGAGAGGCAGGTAACGCAAATGGTGCGGTTGATCGACGACCTCCTCGACGTGAACCGCATCAGCCGGGGAAAACTTGCGCTCCGCAAGCAACGCACCGAACTGGCGTCGGTCGTCTATCAGGCCGCCGAGATTTGCCGGCCCCTGGTGGAGAGCGCCGGGCACGAACTGAAGATCGAACTCCCCGAGCAGCCGGTATACCTGCACGCCGACGCGGTGCGTCTCGCCCAGGTGTTCAGCAACCTGCTCAACAACTCCTGCAAGTTCACCGAACCGGGCGGACGCCTCCAGCTTAGCGCCGTACGCCAGGGCGAGGAGGTGGTCGTATCCATCAAGGACAATGGCGTCGGTATCCCGCCCGACAAGCTGGAGTCGATCTTTGGCATGTTTTCGCAGATTGGCGGCGCACTTGAGCGCACCAAGGGTGGCCTGGGCATCGGTCTGACGCTCGTTAAGACGCTGGTGGAACTGCACGGTGGCCATATCGAAGCCCGTAGCGAGGGATTGAAAAAGGGAAGTGAGTTCATCGTCACCTTGCCGATCGTCTCTTCCCCGGTCGGTGGCTTGCCGGTTGCCGACGAGCAGGCTGGGTCGGCAGCCTCGCCGGCGACAGAAACGGCGGCCGAACGTCGCCGCGTTCTCGTGGTCGACGACAACCGTGACAGCGCCGAAAGCCTGGCCATGCTGTTGCGGCTCGCCGGGAACGAGACCCACACCGCCTACGATGGCCGAGAAGCGCTCACTGTCGCTGGCAAGGTTCGGCCCGACGTGCTCTTGCTCGACATCGGGTTGCCGGAGCTGAACGGCTACGACGTTTGCCGGCGCATTCGCGAGCAACCTTGGGGCCAGAGCGTGCTGATGGTCGCGCTCACCGGGTGGGGCCAGGAGGAGGACCGCCGCAAATCGCGAGAAGCAGGTTTCAACGACCATCTTGTGAAACCGGTCGAGCATGCGGCCTTGATGAAGGTGCTGGCTCGGGCGTCCCCCGGCCGGGGCTGACCGCCTGACGACCGACCGGCTGTTATAATCTCGCAAAACAGGAGCCTGCCATGGAGCGAGTCGTCGGCATCGGGGGCATCTTCTTTAAGGCCCGCGCCCCAAAATCGCTCGCCGCCTGGTATCGCGAGACATTGGGCCTGCCCATTCAAACCGACCAGGTCTACGGCTCATTCAAATCGGAGGAGCCCGGCGAAGAGACCGTCTGGTCGACCTTCCCTCCCGACACAGAGTACTTTGGTGCCGGTTCCGTTTCCTGCATGGTCAACTATCGCGTGCGAAATCTCGACGCCATGCTGGCCCAACTGCGCGCGGCCGGCGCCGTGGTGGACGAGCGCGTCGAAGAGTACGACAATGGCCGCTTCGGCTGGGCGACCGATCCCGAGGGGAACCGGTTTGAGCTTTGGGAGCCGAAGAGGACCGAGCTGTGATCTGGCTGGTAACGACGATCACCTGGGTTGCAACGCTATTCGCGGCGGTGATCCTGGTGCGCGTGGCCACCGCGATCGCCTCGCTGTGGCGACCGCCGGCCGCAAGCCCGCCGCGTCGCGACGGGCGGTGGTTGTTGGGCTGGCTCGTCTTGATTCCCGTTGCTTCGGCGGTGATCCATTGCGAGGCGGGCGGCTTTTACGGCTTTCGTGATCCTGTGGGGGGCGACTGGGAATTCGACGGGCACGGCTGGCCGCTCACGATACCGCGAGAGGCGTTTACATCGAGTCGCGGCAGTTCGGCCATGGAGGCGATCTGTTGGCTGGCCATCGTCGTCGACCTGTTGGCTGCGTTTTGTCTGCTGGTTGCCGTGCGGCTGGTGCTCGACCGCGGCCTTGCCGCCTGGGACGGGCCGCGTCGCTGGCCGACGCTGGCGAGCGAGGCGGCCGGTTGGTGCGTTGTGCTGGGAGTGGTGCTCTTCTGCGAGCGATGGGCTGCCCGACCCGTCACCCTGCCAGGCACGGAGGTGATCGTTTACAGCACGCTTATCTACGAGTCCTCTGAGCTGCGAGCCGGCGTTCTGGTTGGCGTAGCGTCGATCACATACTTGTCGGGCCGCGGCGTCGTGCGAGGCTGGCAAACGCTCAAACGACTACGCGACGAAGGGGTCGTGTAGGGCAAAAGCACGCGGGCGAGCGGGATGCGTGAGCCTTCTAATTGAGTTTGCGTGCTGCTCGCATCTTGCACGGCGGACGGACGGACCTATCATGGCGGGGGCGGACGGCCTCGTTGCCGTCGCGGTCATTTCGCGGTGTATCACGCTCGGCACCCTTTTTCGGAGGCGATCACATGAAAAGCTTGACTCTGGCGGCGGCATGGATCATCACGGCCACCTGTCTTTCCGGCCTGTCGCTGGCCGAAGACACCGATCCGACCGGCACCTGGAAATGGTCGGCCATGATCAACAATCAGACGCGGGAATTCACCCTCAAGCTCAAGCTCGAGGGAGACAAGCTCACCGGTTCGATGCTCGGGCGTGATAATCAAGAAACGGCCATCGAAAACGCCAGCTACAAGGATGGCGAGGTCGCCTTTACAGTCACTCGTGAACGCAACAACCAGAAGTTCACCGTGAAGTACAAGGGCAAGGTGAGCGGCGACACCATCAAGGGCAAGAGCTCGATCGAACGCGACGGGCAGACAAACGAGCGCGACTGGGAGGCAAAACGCGAGAAGGCGTGAGTCTGGCGGAACGTCGCCAGGAACCGGCCGTCCGCCGTTGAGCCTCGCCGCCGAACGCTATGCAACAACCGATTGCCGGTTTCGATTTTTGGCGCGATCTGTTGCGATTCAACGGCACGGCCGGCCGGCTGGTGCTGGGCCGCGTCCTGGTGTTCGGGGCCCTGGCGTGCCTGATTTGGCTGCTTGAGATCTGGCTGGTCGAACAGACGACCGGCACCTCGCTCGCCATCGACCTCACACCTTACGAGGTGGCCGGGGTGGCCCTGGGCCTGCTCCTGGTGTTGCGGACCAACGCCGGTTACGACCGCTGGTGGGAGGCGCGCAAACTCTGGGGGGGCATCGTCAACCAATCTCGGGACCTGGTCGTCGTCGCCGTGGCGAACGGTCCACGCGAACCGCGTTGGCGGGAAGAGGTCGTCCGCTGGACGATCGCCTTCGCCCACGCCAGCCGTCGCAGCCTGCGCAGCGAGCGAGAGGCGCCTGAATTGGCGAACCTCTTGGGGGTCGAAGAGGCGGCGCGCGTCGCCGCGGCCGAGCACATGCCGGGATACGTCTCCGCGAAGATCGCGGAGTTGCTGGCCGCCGCCCTGGCCGAACAGCAGATGTCCGGATTCGCCTTCCAGCAGGCTGACCGTAGCAGGTCGCTCTTGCTCGACCACCTCGGCGGTTGCGAACGGATTCGCAAGACGCCGCTTCCGCTGGCGTACGCCGTGAAAATCCGGCAGTTCATCTTTCTTTTCCTGCTGGCGTTGCCCTTTGCCTTAATCGCGCGAGTCGGCTGGCTGACTCCGGTGGTAACGACGCTCGTGGCCTATCCGATCCTCGCCCTCGACGAGATTGGGGCCGAACTACAGCAGCCTTTTTCGACCGCCAGCCTGAACCACTTGCCGCTTGACGAAATCTGCGCCACGATTGAGGGAAACCTGCTGGCGCATTTGGATCGTAATTAATCGTCTGGACGTGAAGCTATAGGAGGAGCGGCATGCGCAAATTGATCCAGGGCATCGTCGAGTTTCGCGAGCGACTGCGGCCGCAGTATGCCGATCGTTTTCGCCGCCTCTCTGAGGGACAAGCGCCCGACACGCTTTTTATCGCCTGTTCCGACAGCCGCGTCGTGCCCGAGTTGATCGTGTCGACTGATCCCGGCGAGCTCTTCGTGACGCGAAACGTGGGCAACATGGTGCCCCCCTCAACGGTTGACGGGATGTCGACCGGCGACTTGTCGGAGGGGAGCGCCCTCGAGTTCTCTCTGCTCGTGCTGCAGGTGCAGAACTTCATCGTCTGCGGTCACTCGGAATGCGGCGCCATGAAAGCTGCCGTGTCTCGAGCCCCGCTGCCCGAAGCGCCCAACCTGAACCATTGGCTGCACAATTGCAGCTCCGCACTGTTTCGCCTGGCCCAAGAAGGCCCCCTCAACCGGGACCTGCCGCCCCACGACCAGCTTTCTCAGCTTAACGTGCTGGTCCAGCTCGAGCACTTGATGTCCTACCCCCTCGTTCGCGAGCGCGTCTACGCCGGAAAACTGCAGCTTAGCGGCTGGTGGTTCGACATTGCCAACGCCGAAATGCTCTCTTACGAACGGCAAAGCCGGTCCTTTGAACGCATCGATCGCCAGTCGGCCGAGCGGCTGATCGAGCGTATCGATCAGGCGGCCGCGGCAGCGTCGGGCACCGTTTCTCAGTGACAATCGTTTCTGCGCAAAGTATAGTGATAAGGTTGTCTTTTACGCACGATCGCGGTGATGGAGGTGCTCCCGCCAGCAAGGTCGCATCGACCGGTCGGCGCGTCGCTGCTTGATGGGAGAATCATTGGTGGACCGGATCAAATTCGCGGGGCTCGTCGCGTCGGTTTTGCTGGCCGTCAGAACCGCGCGAGCCGACCAGTCGCAAGCTCCAGCCGACTCTTTCCGCGGCTGGCAGGCCATGCGCGTGGTCGCCCAGGACGGAAACCCCACGCGGATGCTGGCCGCCGATCTTGACGGCGAAGGGCGTGACGAACTGATCGTCGTCAACACCCGCGACTCCAGGCTCGATGTGTTTCGCTGGCTTCCCGCAGACAAGCGAAGCCAGGCCGCCCCCGCGATCACCGACGACAGCCCAAACGAACTGCCGCTGGCATCGGACTGGAAGAAGGTGGAGATCGACCTCGACGAGTTGCCGCTGGACGCGGTCGTTCATGACATTGACGGCGACCAGAAGCCCGAAATCATCACGCTGGCCAGTCCTTCTAATAAGATCGTCGCCTACCGTCGGGAGGGGGCCGACGAGTGGAAGAAAAACGCCGCCTGGGACTTGTTGCCCGGAAGCCCGATTGCCAAGAACGGCCTGCTTTTGCGGGTGCGGCCGGATGGCAAGCCCGAATTGCTCGTGAGCTGCGAGCAGGGAATCCAGACGCTGACGCTCGCCGCGGGCAGCCGGGCCGCCTGGCTCAGCCCGCGTGAAAGTCACGGCCGGCACGGCTGGCGGCTGGCCGATCTCGACGGCGACGGAGACCTCGATCTGGTCGAATGGTCGCAACTGGCGCGACAGACGATCCGCTGGTACGAATGCCACGAAGGCACGCTTCTGCCGGCGCAGTCGCTGTTGGATCAATCCATTCACGGCTTCGACGTGCTGGCTTTGCCCGGTAAGCCCGCCGACTTGTTGGTGCTCGGCGGCTCGCAGCAGGGGCTGTTGCGTCGCTACATGCTGACGCGCGGCGAAGAAAAGGAACTTGGCCGACAAGAGGCCCTGCCCATGCCCGGCGGTAGCGCCGCGGCCTGGTGTGGCCTGTCGCTGGCGGGGCAGCCGGCGCTGGTGGCGGTCGATCCCTCGCAGCCCCGCCTCCGCGTGCAGCCTCTAGGAAGCGAAGGCTGGCTGCCGGAGCAGAGTTTTCCCACGATCGGGAACATCCGCGGACTCGTCGCGCCGTTGGCACGCCCCGGCACGCTGCTCGTTTGGGTCAAAGAGGCCGCGGACTTATACGAAAGCCAATGGGATGCCGGCCGGCTTACTTATCCCAGACTCATGCCTAGGTCAGCCGAGATCAAAGACCGCCGAATTGTGGCCCTGGATCGCGTAGGGGACAAGACGTGGTGGGCGCAGCGCGTCGGCGCCGATCTCGACCTGTATGTGTGGAAGCCGGGTGACGCCGAGGCGGCCAAGACGCGCTTCAGCAGCCTTGGCGCCAAGGTCGACAAGGTCGTCTGGTTGGGCGGGGAGACGGTGCTCGTCCAGGATGCGTTTGCCAAAGGCGCGAAGCTGGTCCGGCTGGTTGAGGGAAAGACGGTCGTTTCGGAGCCGGCCAACCTGGCGAAAGTCGACACGGGCGAGTTTGAAGCCATCGACTTCAATCAGAAGTTGCGCCCCGCGCGGCTGACGGAGGGGGTGCTACAGTGGCTCGACGATGACCTGCAACCGGCCGACCAGATCATGCTTTCGGCCGGCCAGCGAATCGGCGCCTTTCTGCCGGCGGCGGACGGCCAGGCCTGGGCTATGGAGCAGGGCGGTACCTTTCTGCATCGTCTCAAACCCGACGAGGCGGGCATCCTTCGCGAGGCCGAAAGTTTCCGTTTGCCGGGCGGCCAGAATGTCGTCGACGATCCGCTGTTGGGTCTGATCCTCGTCGATCAGGACCGGCTCGTAAGGCTTTCGCGCGGGCGCCCGTGGGAGTTGAAACTGCTGGACAGCCTCGACAGCCGCGTCGGTCGTCCCAGCGGCGTCAAGGAGGCTACCATTCACCGTATTTTGACCACGGATTTGACGGGAGACGGCATCGACGAGGTCATCTTGTGCGACGAC
Organism: Pirellulales bacterium; assembly: GCA_035550375.1. GTDB lineage: Bacteria > Planctomycetota > Planctomycetia > Pirellulales > JAICIG01 > DASSFG01. The sequence goes on from DASZPH010000115.1 coordinate 57,972, forward strand.
CGCCGCCATCAACTCACCATGCTCGAGCGGACCGAGACGAAACTTGAGCCGCGTCTGTCCTGGCCGGTGTTCGAGGATCAGACGTATCCTTACGGCGGCACGCAGCACAATCAGGTGTCCGAGCCGCGTTGGATCGTCGGCTTCAACGCCGATGGCGACGACAAGCAAGACGCGGCCCTGCTGTGCCACGACCGACTGCTGTTCTACATGGCGCGGGAGGCGAAATGATGCGAGAAAAGACACCCTCAATTGATTGTAGGGTGGGACGAGCTTGCGGGTCCCACCGATCTGCACGAATCCTGTGGGACTCGCTTCGCTCGTCCCACCCTACCTTTCCGACAAGAGCTCGAAGTAGCTTGATGATCTCTCTCGCGCTGGTTGCCGTCGGCATGACGACTGTCGCCACGGCCGCGCAGGCGGCTGAACAAGTCACCGTCACCTTGGCCGGCGGTGCGAAAATCACTGCCACGCTGCTCCGCGAGAGCAACGACGGAGTCGTGCTCGACCTGGGCTACGACGTTCTTAACGTTCCCAAAAACCGCGTTCTCGATATCAGCCGCGAGGAATCGGCCGCCGGGAATGAGGCCCGCCGCGATCATGGCATCTTCCACACGGGGCGGCTCGAGCCAGCCGACGTCCCCGAACTGGTGAAACGGCACGGCGACGGTGTGGTGATCGTCAAGAACGCCGTGGGCACCGGAAGCGGGTTTTTGATCAGCAAACAGGGCCACCTGATCACGAACTATCACGTGGTCGAGGGGCAGAACAAAGTGCAAGTCACACTCTTTCATCGCACCGAGCAGGGGTACGAGAAGCAAGAATTGAAAAAGGCCCGCATCCTGGCACTGCAGCCGCTACGTGACATCGCCTTGCTGCAGCTCGATCTGTCGGAGATCAAGGGGGAATTGCCCGATCCGCTGGTGATCAACAATTCCGACGATCTGCGCGTCGGCGACCTGGTGTTTGCCATCGGCAATCCGCTCGGTTTGGAGCGCTCAGTCACGCAGGGCATCGTCAGTTCGGCCACGCGCACCATGGGGCACATGCGGTTGATTCAGACCGACGCCTCGATCAATCCGGGCAACAGCGGCGGACCTCTCTTCAACGCCAGGGGCGAGGTGGTCGGCATCGTGTGCGCCGGGGCGACTTCGTTCGACGGACTGGCGTTCGGGATTCCGGCCAACGATCTCGTTGATTTTCTGCTGCACCGCGAAAGCTATCTTTATGATACGGCTCAGCCGCTGAACGGGGCGACCTACCTTGCTCCGCCTTACCGCAGCGAGGGGGAGCCGAGCGAAACCGGCCAGCCCCCCGCCACCGCGAGCTCACCCGAAAAGAAGGAAAAGGCATCGTGACATTCGTTTCCCCTCCGCGACGCTTCGCGTCGCCCCGTCTTCTGGCGGCGGCTTGCCTGGCTGGTTTTCTGCTTTGCCTTGCTTTGCGGCCGGCGGCCGGGGCTGATCTCGCCCCCTCCTGGATGGCGCTGTCCGACGAAACGGCCCTCGTGCTGCGTTTGCCCAACGGTGAGGCGTTCATCGAGGCGCTGCGAAAGCAGACCAAGCTGGGTGCGGTGATCTTCAGCCAGGAGCGCTTCGACCGGCTGCTGCAGGCGATTTACGATCAATCGCCAGACGATTGGGACTCCGCTCGCGAGGCGCTCGGCCGCGTCGATCTCAAGCCGGACGACCTGCACGGCCTTGTTCGCGGCGACCTGGGCGTAGCAGTGACGCTTGAACCGCGTGGGGACCGGGCGCCCCTCGTCGTGCTGCTTGGTTGGCTGGAGCCGGGCGAGGAGTTGGCGCCGCGCGTGATCGCCGCCCTGCAGTCCGTCCTGGGCGACCTCGCGGATATGCCCTCGCCCCCCGTACGAAAGGACATCGAGTTGGCCGGGCATGAGGTCATGCACTTGCAGATACCCATTTCGGCCGGCGCCTCTCCCCAGGCGGCCGACATGGATGACGAAGACGACTCGGACGACTCGGAAGAGGACCTTCAGGAAAAGATCGACGAATTCAAAAAGCGGTTGAATAACCAGGAATCGATTGTCGTCGATCGGGTGCAATTCTTCGTTTCGCGGCTGGGTGGGCGAATCGTCTGGGCCAGCACCGTGCCGCAGTCGGGGGCCGAGGTGCGGAAGAAGAGCGAGGAGGAGCGCGACGCGATCGACTGGGACGACCTGACCGGGCTGGAGCAGGCGACCGCCGCATTCGGACGATTTCTGGCCGCACACGACGGTTCGTCTCCGGGCGGCGTCCGCCGCTTACTGGAGACTCCCGGACTGGAGCCGAGCCTTCCGGCCGGCACACCGCTCCTGGAGCTGATCGCCGATCCGCGTCCGTTGATCGCGCTAGCCGACCGGGCCGACAACCCCAAGACCAAACAGGTGGTGGAAGCCCTCGGGGCCGTGGGACTCGGCCCATTCGGACTGCGAATGACGATCGACGGCACAACCTTCCGCAGTGGAGCGTTTCTTTCGATGCCCGCCCCGCGGCCCGGCTTGCTGGCACTGGTCGATCAGGCGAAGCTCGATCTCGACCCGCCCGCCTGGGTGCCGGCCACGGCCATCGGCTTCGAGCAGATGAGTTTTGACCTGGGCAACGCGTACACGCGCATCAAGACGCTTGTGATTGACCTTTCGGGCGAGCCGGCGAAGAAGGGCTTCGACCAGGTCGAAGGGGCCGCCCGGCTGTTCATGCAGACCGACGTGGCCGAACTGTTGTCGGCGCTGGGCAGCCAGCATTCGGTCGTGACGTTTGCCCCGCGGCCGGCGCAGCCGCAGAACCAGGCCGAGGAAGGTGAAGAAGGGAGCACTCCACCGGGGTCCATCCAGCGGGTCGGCATGGTTTGGCAGGTCAAGGATGAGAAAAACGAAAGGGCGCTCAGGCAGTTCCTGAAAGCCGCCAGCCAGATGGCGCAGGGCGGGGGAGCGGGCAGCCTGCGGCCGGTCGAGGAGCTCGGGTTCAGCGGATACCGGATTGATCAGAACGGCACCGAGGTGGGGATTTTCCTGGGCAACGGCTACCTGGTGGTGGGGATCGGCCCGGAAGTGAGCGAGACGCTGCTCGTGGCCCTGCGCTCGCCTCCGGAAGCTGCGCTGCGGGCAAGCGGACTCATTGAGCGCGGCCGGACTCTCCTGAGTCCGCAACCTTGCCTGAGCTACGAGTTGTCCGATGCCGGCGCAGGCGTCAAATTGACCCGCGAGACGATCGAGTGGTTGCTGCAAGCGCTCATCACGGGTAACGCCCCCGGGTTGGGTGCGGTGCCGGCCTCCGAGAGTCAGAAGGTGCTGCTCGAGAAGCTGAAAACCATTCTCCCCACCGAGGCTGAAATGGAAGGGGTCATGGGCGTCAAAATCGGCCAGGCGGTGGTGACCGACGAGGGGTTGATGATTCAATCGGCCCTGGAACTCCCCGCGCCTTGAGGTGAGGCGGGACGGACGGGCGGTAGGGGGCGTGGTACCGTCTTCCACCCAGCAGCTCGCACCTTCGGTCTGCTGATCGTCTCGACGGTCAATCCGTCGATCCAGACCTCCCCTACGCCGGTCAGGGCGATAACCACCTGCCAAGATCCGCTGGAGGGCGCGGCCCGGTAGAGCGTAAATTCCTTCCATCCCGCGGTCTTGCCGATTCGCTCGGCCAGCGGTTCGCGCCCCAGCGTGTCGAAGATCATCAGACCGTCCAGGCTGGCTGTCACGGCCTTGGGCACCTTGACCCAGCCGTGAATGCGAAACCACTCGCCGGCCTGCGCCGGCAAGTGCGGAGAGCACAGCCATAAGGCGGGCGTCTCCAATAGCGAGGGCGGTTCGTCGGGATCGATCGCGGTCACCGACAGATGGAGGCTCGCCGCGCCCGAGTAGTGGTCCTTAGAAAAATCGCCCATCATTCTGATGCCGGTCTGCCCGTGCTTGTAAAGTCGCCAGCCCGCTTCCCAGACCCCCTTCAGGGTTTCCATATCTCCCTGATCGAGGATGCTGCGAGAGCGGCCGCGATTCTCCAGTTCGCGGGCCAGCAGCCAGTGGTAGGGGATCTCGCCGAAGGCGGCCACCAGCGGGCTGGCCGCCGGCGAGCCCAACGAGGCGATCGCCTTTTCCCAGTGCGCTCGCTCGATCACCCGCAGGGGACGGGCGGCTCGCTGCGAAGCCTGCCACGCCGCCAGCCAGTCGTGCCGACCCAGCGCGCGTTCGGCTTCGCTGAGATCGTTTCTCGCCAGGCCGAACAGCCGCGGAGCGTCGAGAACGCGGTCGGCCAGGCGGGCAAGTTGCCGATCGACTTCCGTGACGTAGGTCAACTTGTGGGCCGTCAGGTCGCGCGCCATTTTTGCCGCGATGGGGGCGATTCTGGGAAGCTGCCGGCTCGTCGTCCCCACGGCGATTCCGTTGCTCAGCAGCACCATCGACGTAGGCCCGAATTCGTTCTGCGTCACGTGCAATCCACCGACCCGCCTCTTCTTGTCGACTGGCCTGAGACCGGCGACGGTCAATTCGTAGGCGCTGTTGTCTTCGGGCGCCGCCGGAACAGAAAACGTAATCAGGTTGCCGGCGAGCTGATCGGGCACGTACTGCGTCCCGGTGCCGGCCCACATCGGCAAAAGGAGCCGAGCATGGTTGGCCCTCAGGATGGCGCCCGTGATGCCCGGATTCTCGCCGGCCGGATTGGCGGCGCTGATCTCGGTGTCTGGGATGCCGGCCGCAATCCACTGCTGGATAAGGTCGAGCTCGAGATTGACCAGCGAGAGCGCCGTGGCCCGCAAGCGCGTGGCGGGATCCTGGCCGTCGAGCGGCGATCGCGAAACGAACGCGAGCCCGCGTACGCCCGCCACCAGCGCTGCTTGCACCATCAAACGAATCTGATCGTAGTCGGCCACGGGCGGGGGCGCCTGTCCGGCCGAAAGAAGCGAAATCTGCTCGCACAGCTCGCGGCTGTGCTGCGTCTCGACCGTCGTCCAGACCGGCATCCCCGGCATGCCCAGGCGCGGCCGCATACGCAGCCAGGTGCTAAAATCGGCCAGCTCAAACGTGCCTCCCAACAGGTGACGGTGCATCATCAAAATGCCGTTGGCACCGAGCAGGCGGCCGTATTGCTCCAGCTTGTCGGCCGGATCGCAGACGAGCGGCCGGGCGGCCTCTTCGTCGGCGCGGCGCAGTTGTTCCAGCCAGCGGCGCATGCCGTCGAGATCGCGCGCCGTCAGGCCCTGTCCCAAATGCCAGGCAAGCACCTGCCGATAACGTGCGGCGAACGACGCCTGGGAGTCGTCCGTGTCTTCCGTTTCGTCGAGATCCGGCAGTGCCGGGGGGGGACAGACGAGCCACATTCCGGTTTGCCGCGCTTCATCCAGCAGCGCGTCGTCGGGCGGCGTGGCAAGTTGGACGCCGTTGAAGCCGAGTTTTTGCAGGAAGGTCAGCGATTCACCCTGGTATTCCACGAGGCGCGGAAAAAACGGATGTCCGTCGACCTGCAGAATGGAGCCGACGAGCTCGATTCGGGGGCGCTTCGTTTCCTCCGAGGAAGCAACTGCCACCGAGTGTGTCGGCACGTTCTCCACCGGAACCAAGTGTGGCAATTCCAGGTCGTCGATGGCGACCTGGGTGACGCCCGGTCCGCCGTAGACGTTTAGCAGCAGGCGGTCGATGTAGGCTTCCCCCGCATCGATGTTCCGGCCGTACCGAGCGCGCAAACCATGCACCGCATCGACGATGAGCGTAGGCAAACCCTCGATGCGAAGTTGTTGCCAGGTACCTTGTTGCGTATAGGTTGCCGTGCCAACGAGCCTGGACAGGGGCTTGCCCGTTTTCGGATCGGCGGCTCGTGGAAAGACGACGCGTGCCAGGAACCGGATTCCCGGCCGGTTGGCGCGAACCCAGATGCTTGGCTGAAACTCGGCGATGGGATGGCACGCCCCGATGTCGAGCCCCAGGTACACGTACGTTCCCTGGGATGCCGTAATTTGAACTATCTCGCCGGCCGCGCCGCTGTGGGCCGCTTGCTTGGCGCGTTGATGTAGTTGCTTCTGATAGGGCGCATCGTTGGCGACGAATCGCCAGCTCGTCTCCGTACCTTCAAATCCGTCGCCCGTGACGGCCCCCGCCTTGACAAGCCCGCAGCACGCCGCAACAAGGAGCGGTCCAATCCACCGAGAGCCTATCCGAGAGCCGGCGTTGCGGTGCGGGCGTCTCGCCTGCCGCCCGTTCGCGGATAGGCTCTTAAGGCGCATGCCGAGCCGCCCGAGCGTCGTTCCTTGCCCGTGCGGGGGGCGGGTCCGGTTGTGAGGAAGCGTCGGGGGCATTTCAGCGGAGGCGTGGCTTGACAACTCTACCCGATCGCGGGCCCATGTTTCGCAATCGCCACAGGAAAAAAAATGGGTGCTTTTGCGCAACGTGGCCTTGTATCAGGATTTGCGGTATTCCTCCAGAGAGAATGTGGGTTTTCGTCAACAAGACAGGAAGTGTTCGGAGACTGGCCGTCAATGCGTTAACCTCTTGCCATCAAGGTCCTTACGGAGGTTATCCTAGACTGCGGCCGTATTGCGGCACATCCTCTGCTTTTCACGTAGATCAAACCCGCATCACCTGGAGCCGCACACCCATGTCGCAAGCATCTCGAGTCGCTAACACGGCAGAAGAACTCCCCCAGGACCTGGTCGATCTGACCGCGGCGCTGGAGCGGCTCCCGGCCGAACAGCGCGAAATCGTCCAGCCGCTCCTGAATCGAGTGATCGACAGCACGAGGCGGCGCCGGCGAATTCTGAACCTGGTGCAGGATGCCCTCAGCCAACTGAGACTCGACATGAAATACCTCCTGTTCGATCTGGAGGCCACCCGGCGCGAGCGCGACGACTACCGCCGGCGCTGCGAACAGGGCTAACGAACCTCCGGCGCAAGGAATCGGCCCAAGGACGGCCCCCCGACAACTGGGACCGCCGTGGCCGGGGCCGCTACTTGTTGCGGCATTCCTTGCGCCGGCATACGATAGCGGAGAGCGGCTGCCGGCATCTGCGTCCATAACGCGAGACAACGGCGAGCGTGCCGGGAACACGCCTGGGATCGTGGCGGCATCAGATCATCTTGCCGCCAGTATTGGAACGGGGGAAGTCAGCTATGGCCGAGCTGAACGCTGAACAAATCGCTCAGCGCGCGTTCGACCTCGATTTGCTCAACGAACGACAACTCCAGGAGATCTGGGGAGAGTTCGGCCGCCGCAACGTGCCGGCCGACGAGTTCGTGCAGTTCCTCCTGCGGCGAGAGCTACTGACGAATTTTCAGCTTGACCGGCTGCTCAAGGGCGAGCGGTCGGGCTACTTCTACGGCGACTACAAAGTTCTTTACATGGTGGCCGGCGGCAGCTTCGCCCGCGTCTACCGGGCCAGCCATAAAGAGACCGGCATCGTCCGGGCGCTGAAGGTGCTTCGGAAGCGCTACAGTGACGACCCGGTTCAGACCGAGCACTTCGTGCGGGAGGGCCAGGTCGGTCTCTCGCTCCGCCACCCCAACATCGTGCCGATCTACGAGGTCTATTCAAAAGGGCTCACGCACTTTCTGGTGCTGGAGTTCATTGAGGGCCGCAATCTGCGCGAGTTCGTAAAAATCCGCAAGAAGCTCGAGCCGGCGGAGGCCACGCGGTTGATGATCGACGTGGTCAGCGGCCTACGGTACGCCTTCGACCACGGCGTGTTTCACCGCGACCTGAAGTTGACGAACATCCTGATTTCCAGCAAGGGCCAGGCGAAGCTGGTCGACTTCGGCCTGGCGGGAACCGACACCAACATAGCCGAAGAAAAACTGGGCGAAACGATCAACGCCCGCACGATCGACTACGCGGGACTGGAGCGAGCCACGGGGGTGCGCAAGGACGACCCGCGCAGCGACATCTACTTCCTGGGCGTAATCTACTACCACATGCTCACCGGCCACTCGCCGCTGCACGAAACGCGCGACCGCATCCAGCGGCTGGCGAAGACGCGCTACACCGACGTCGTTCCGATTCTGGAGGTCGATTCGACGATACCCAAGGTCGTCGCCTCGGTGGTCGCCCAGGCCATGCATATCGATCCGGACAAGCGCTACCAGAATCCCGCCCTGATGCTCGTAGACCTGAACATCGCGGCGGAACGGGTGGCGGCTGGCGACGACCACGCGCACGACGACCATTCCGAGCGCTGGCAGGCCGAGCGCGAACGGCTGGCCACGTCCCTCGCGGCCGACAGCCAGCGTCGCAGCTTGATGCTCGTCGAGTCAAACAGCAAGATGCAGGATTTGTTTCGCGAAGAGCTCAAGAAGGCCGGATACCGCGTGCTGGTGATCAGCGACCCGCGACGCGCGCTGGAACGTTTCCAGGACGACAAGAAGCCGGCTGACGCGATCATGTTCAGCACCGGGCAACTCGGCGAGCCGGCCCTGACCGCCTTTCACGAGTTCGCGACGAGCGAACAGACCAGTTCGCTTCCCGCCATCCTGCTTTTGGCGCCGGAACACCGATCCTGGGCCAAGGAGGCCAAGGACGATCTGGCACCGCACCGCGTGCTGATGCAGATGCCGGTCAAACGCAGCCAGTTGCTCGAAGTGACCGGCAAATTGCTTCCGCCCAAACCGGCCGAGGGAGTGGCCAGCGCCCCGACCTGACGGCCGGCCGACTAATCCGCGCTACTTGCCGCTCTTAGCCGGCAGCGGGATGCCCATTTCGGCCATCAAGAGTTGCATATCGTCCCAGACGTCCTTCTTAGCTGCCGGGTTGCGCAACAGGTACGCCGGGTGATAGGTGCACAGCACGCGGCAGCCGCGGTAGTCGAAAAACCGCTTCCGTAGCTTGCCGATCGAGGAATCCGTGGCGAGCAGCGCCTGCGCGGCGACCGAGCCGAGGCAGCAGATGAACTCCGGCTGGATGATGTCGAGCTGCCGGTCGAGGAATTCCCGGCAGTTCGTGACCTCGCTGGGCAACGGATTGCGGTTGCCGGGGGGCCGACATTTGAGAGTGTTCAGGATGTACACATCCGAGCGGCGCAGCGTGCAGGCCTCGATGATCTTGTTGAGCAACTGTCCCGCGCGGCCGACGAACGGCTCGCCCTGGGCGTCTTCATCGGCGCCCGGCGCCTCGCCCATAAAGCAGAGACGGGCGCTGGGGTTGCCGACGCCAAACACGGTTTGGGTGCGCGTGCCCGCCAGTTCCTGACAGCGCTGGCATCCCTTCACCTGGCCGCAAATCAGATTCAGCGCGCCGGCCCGCTGATCGGGCGGCAGTTTGGGCGCCCCTTCCCAAGCGTTGGCCGCGAACAGCGATGCAGCCGGTGCGCGGCGGGTCGCGGCGGCCGGAGATGCCGCCCTTGCTCCATCAGGCTCCTCCCCGTTCTGTCTGGCAACCGGCCCCGAGGACGCGCCGCGGCCCCGCTGGACTTCAACCGAGGCGGGCGCCGCGACGGCAATCCGAGTGGGCCGCGGCAGTTCGTTTATGCCCGCGCGCTCGAAGCTTTCCAGTTGTTGAACGAGGGCGCGACGAAGCGGCGTGTCTGACATGGGATCGTCCCTGACGGGGTGAACGTCCTTGAGTGGACTCTTGGTCTGGCAGGACCCAGTCTATCGCCAGAGGCTTCCGAACCCAAGTAGTCGGCGCGCGCCGCTTGGCACTCAGCCGTGGCAACGGTAGCTGCCGAAGGGGTGCCGGCCTGTTTCCGTCAGCGTTCGGATTTCGTCAGCCGACATGCCACGGTCGAGCAGCTCTTCCTTGAAGGCGATCTCCCGGGCGTGGCAGACACACTTCGCCACAAGGCCGCCGACAATGGCCACAAGGCCGCAGAGCAAACCCCCGGTGACCGCCACCAGCCCGATTAATTCGCCGGAGTCGAACTTCGACAAGAACTCGGTCATGGGAACCTACCTTTTTGCGAAAGCACCGGGTATTTGAGCGTTATTCGCTCCTCGTGCTCAATTATTGCCGGGGATCCGTTGGTTCTGCAACAAATCTGGAGGCGACTGGGCCGCGGACCCTGGGCGCAGTATTAGTTGCCCAACTAGCGCGCTCCGGTAACTGCGGTGAAACGTAGAATCACTTAACTATTGTGAGGCGGCTCAGTTCGGGTCAGCAAGCCACGGCACGATATGGATCGACCATTTCAATTCGGCATGAAAGGGCTGCTGCTGGTCGTCACGGCGGTTGCCACCTGCGGGGCCATTGTGAATGCGTTCGGTTATGCCGTGGCGCTCGTGATGGCCCTCGATGCAATAGCAGGAGTCGTCAGCGTAGCCTGCGTGTTGTCCGCGGTAAGAATCACGGATCAGGCACCGTGGTCAGCTTGGCTGACACTGTTTGCTTCGCTGCTTCCGCCGGTCTTGATCCTTATCGCGACGTGCGCGGGCATAATCTGCCTGGGGCCTTGGCTCGAGCGCTTTTGAGGTCATGCCGTACCTCGGCTCGCCATTGTTTCGCATTTCGAGTTTGGCGACGCCTCTGCCGTCGACGAACCCCTTGACTGGCTGCGGGCTTCACCAGCAACCCTCAGCTATGCCAGCGTGGCGCGATCAAAATACTCGGTCGAACCGAGTATCTCCGCGGCGAGGATCGCTGGCGTTTCACCCGACTCGAGCTGGGCCACGCCGAAAGCCAGGGCCGTCGGGTCAGCGGGCCGACGGAGATACTGTTCGTACATGCCGTTGACCAGGTCGTGCCGATATTCTGCGCTCGTCAGCACGCCCTGAACGATCACGGCACGCGATACGCCCGACGAAAGCATGCCGCTGAACAGCGCCGCCGTCGGCGCGTCGATCGGCCGCCCCAGCGCGTCCTGAAAAAGCGCGCCTAGGAAACCGTCGTTCGTGCCTCCCCCCTGCGTCTGAAAATACTCCTGCGACGACAGGATGGCCACGTCGAGATCCTGAAACGTCGTCCCTTGGCCGAGCATGGCGACGAAAGCCGGTAGCGCACCGGCATCGGCCGGCCGGCGCAGGTATCGCTCAAAGGCGGAATCGACCTCGTCGGACAGATATTCGCCGCTCCCTTCGATGTACAAGGCTACCTGAGTCCGGCTGACGCCTCCGTCGAGCATCGTCGACCAGGCGGCCAGGCCCGCCGCGTCGGGTTCCCGATCCAAGAGCGAGCGATATAAGGCCGTGAGGAATCGCTCGTTGGGTGACAGCGGTGTCGGCGCGGATACGACTTGGAGCGTCGTGTCCGTCGAGACAACTGGCGAAAAAACACCGTCGCTCACCTCGACCGCCAGATGGATCGTGCTGAACGTTCCGGTGATGCCCAGGGCGTTGAGTTGGCTCCAGGTCAGCGTGGGGTTGACGCCGGCGGCGTCGCCAAACACCCCGTCGCCGTTGATGTCCCAGGTGTAGGTCAGCGTATCGCCGTCGGGATCGCTGCTGGCCGAGGCGTCGACCGAAAGAAAACCGCCGACGTAAATCTGGTACGGTCCCCCGGCGTTGGCGGTGGGAGCCGCGTTGATCTGGTAGGCGCCGATGTCGACGCCACCGTAGGTGAAGCGCGGCGCGCCGCGCTGGTCGGTGGTCAGGCCGCTGGCTGCGGTTGCGTTGCCGGTACCCGCCGCGGGGCTGCTCGTATCGACGGCCATCGTCTCCGTCGGCCCGCCGTTGGCCGCCAGCGCGGCGAGCCCCGGGTCGCTTGTGCTGACGATGCTCCCCGCGAAACCGGCCTCGGCCCCGATCAGGTTGCCGACACCGCTGGTGACGTTCGTGCTGCCTCCGGCCCCGCTGGTGCCGGCCGTCAGATCGGCCGTGCTTCCGCTTGTATCTCCGAAGAGCATCGTGTTCGAGAGCGTGAGCGTGGCCGTCGCCCCGTCGGCCAGGTTGTAAACGCCTCCCGCGTTGTTCCCAGCGGAGTTGCCGGAAAACGTGGCACTAAGTACGGTAAGCGTGCCGTTATGGTTGAAGACAGCGCCGCCCAGACCCTGGCCTGCGCTGGCGCCGCTGCCACCCGACGCTCCACCCGTCGCCGAGTTGCCGTAGAAGGTGCAGTTGGTCACGGTCACGGTGCCCGCTTCATTGAACACGGCGCCGCCCATGCCCGCCCCGCCGCCGCCGGGGTTCGCGAAGTCCGAGGAACCGCCGCCCGCGCCCCCGCCAAATCCCCCGGCGCCCGCCGCGCCGGAAGTACTACCGGGATCACCCTCATCCCCGCCGCCGCCGCCGCCGCCGCCGCCGAAACCGCCCGCGCCGCCGTCGCCGCCGAAGGCGAGTCCGATGATCGTGAAGCTCGGCCCGCCGCCGCCCCCGCCGCTTGCGAATCCACCCGCTCCCCCGTCCCCGCCGGGCACGTCAAAGCCGGGCGCTCCGCCGGCCCCTCCGTTCGGACCGCCGCCGGGAGCCCCGCCGTCGCTGCCCATATTGGGAATGCTGCCTCCCGCCCCTCCCTGGGCGGCGTTCCCCGTGAGCGTGTCCTGCACCAGGTTCAGCGTTCCGACGTTAAAGACGGCGCCGCCCATCCCGGCGGCGCCGCCGCCTTGGCCCCCGTCGAGGCCCGTGTTCCCGCCGGCCGCGCCGGTCGCCTGGCCGCCCGCGAGCGTAAGCGATTCGAGCGTCAGGCTGGCGCCCGCGGCCACGTTGAACAGCCGCAGGTTCGAGAGCGACGAGTCTCGCTCGATCGTGATGCCGCTTGCGCCGTTGGCGCCGTCGATCGTGAGCTGAACGTTGTTGTTGATGAGCAGCGCGCTGGGGCCCAGCGACGTATCGCCGACCTGCGAGAGGTCGATCGTTCCGAACAATCCGGGGGCAAAGACGATCGTGTCGTTGCCGGTTCCCGTCTGGTTCAGCGCCGTGGTTCCGTTCGTTTCGCTGGCGAAGATGGCCTGCCGGAGGGTGACCTCGCCAGCGCCCGGCGAGACCGCGTCGGACAGCGAGTTGACCATCAACGCAGCCGGCATATTCCGGCCTTCGAGCCATTCGAGGGTGGGCCGTCGCCCCTTCGGAATGCCCGCGGCGCTACTCGCCCTGCCGAGAAATGAGTCCTTGGACGCAAAGCGGTGGCACCCCATTTATAGAAAGCTCTCCCCAGGCTAAGAGGTCACCAAGAAGGAACCCGGCCGGCTGGGAGAATGGGCCATTCCCCCGCGGATCGTTGGTGTCCTCAGGACGGACAAAGAACACCCCAAGACTAGGTCATGAACGGGGCGGAACCCGTTAAATGGGTAGTTTCCTGATAGGCCGTCCCTCCTGCGAGTCCTTTTAGCAGGGTCGGGTTGCGATTGCCCCGCGGAGAGGGATTTATTAGACTCCCCGCCCCTTCCCTGCCATCTCCGCGCAACCATTTCCCACTCCCAGGAGACTCGCCATGCGAATCCTTGCGGTGCTCGCCACGTTCGTCTCGCTGCTGGCTGGCGGCCAGGCCGCGCAGGGACAATTCATCGGATGCCCCGGCCCTTTGCCCCACGGGGCAGTGCAGTTGGCGGGCGGCCGGGCCGCGCAGGGTCAATGGTCGGATGAGAAGCTGTACGTCGTCGAGTGCCGGATCGTGACCACGACAACCGAGGGGAAAGAAGAGAGCCAGTTAGGACCGAGCCTGACCGTCGCCGAAGGGCGCACGGCGGTGATCAACGACATCACTCAGACCCCAATCGTGGCCAGCGTCGTCCGCCGGCGGGGAGGCGAAGAACCTCGCATCACCGTGCTCAAAGAGGGCACGACGGTCGAACTGGTGGTGCACGACGAAGGGGACGGCTGGGTGACGCTCGACGCCGAGATCGAAACCTCAAAGATCACCGGCCTGAAGGAAAAAGAGGCCGGAAACGGACGGCGCCGACAGTGCGCCCGCTTGGAGGGGCATCGCGTGCGAGTGATGGAGCTGACCTCGCTGGGGGAGGAGTTCTCGGTTCCCCTGCACGGCGCGGTTCGCGCCGACGGCAAGGCGGGCGAAGCAAAAGATCGCCGCATCGAATTCACGATCCACACTCCCGACATGCCGCGACACTGGTACAGCGAGTCGGAGATGAGAGCAGCCGCTAGGCGCAAGAGCTGGCTGTGGCAGATGTGGCTGGTCGTTCTACGGACGATGGCTGCGGTTTGACAGGACAAACGCCAAAATAATCGGCCGCGGGCTCCTTCGCGAACCCAAGCTGCGATCATCTAGGTGAACGCTTTGAGCACTTCGTCGGGGGCAGGTCCGTAGGCGGTCGGCTCCATAGAACAACTGGCGCGACCCTGGCTCAAGCTGCGAATCGCGCTGGAGTAGCCGAAGAGATTGGCCAAGGGGGCCTCGGCCTCGATCACCGTGTTACGTCCGCGGACGAGTGTCTCGGTGATGATCGCGCGGCGCTGCTGCAAGTCGCTGACGATGTCGCCCAGGTGTTCTTCAGGCGTGGTGATTTCGAGCTTCATGATGGGTTCCAGAAGCACGATGCCGGCCTCGCGCAGGCCCGTGCGGAACGCGTCGGCCGCCGCCCGGCGGAAGGCGATCTCGTTGGAGCCGACTTCGCTCGTCTCGCCGCCGAGCACGGTGATTTTGACCTTCATCAAAGGATAGCCGAGTGAACCGCCCCCCTCCGCTTCTTGAGTCAGGGCGTCGAGCACCGCCGGCAGAAACTCCGGTGGAACGCCGGCCGCCGCTCCCGGCAAGACGGTCACGGCCCGCTCGCCCGCCGTGTAGGGCTCCATGCGGATCGCCACCCGTGCAAAGAGCGGCTGTCCGGCCACGTGCTGGTTGCACTCACCCGACACCTCCACCGCCTGCCGGATCGTTTCGCGATAGCTGACCTGCGGCTTCTTGACCTTCACGTTGAGGTTGAAGTCTCGCAACAGGCGGTGCTTGATGACTTCCAGGTGCAGCTCGCCCATGCCGCTGATGATCGTCTGCCCCGTCTCTTCGCTGGTAGCGGCGCGGAACGTCGGGTCTTGCCGCTTGAGCATTTCCAGAGTGTCGGCCAGCTTCTTTCGCTCGGCCGTCGTCTCCGGCTCGATGGCCATCGAAATGACCGTTTCGGGAAACTGGATCGATTCCAGCAGAATCGGCTGCTTGGCTTCGCACAGCGTGTCGCCCGTCACTGAATGCCGCAGGCCAATGATGCCCACGATGCCTCCCGTGCTGACCTGCGGAATCTGCTCTTTGCGGCTGGCCTGCACGTGCCAAAGCTGGGCGACGTTCTCTTTCTTGTCTTTGCCCGGATTGTAGGCCCGCGTGTTGGCCTTGAGCACGCCGGAATAAATGCGCACGAAGTGCAGGTCGCCGTGCTTGTCGGCCACGACCTTGAACACCAGTCCGCAGAACGGCTCGTCGTTCGATGGTTTGCGGACCAGTTCCTTGTCGGGTTTTTCGGGGTCGACCCCTCTCACCGGAGGCCGCTCAAGCGGGCTGGGAAGATAGTGTCCCACGGCGTCGAGCAGCGGCTGGATGCCGACGTGGTCGAGGGCCGATCCGCAGAGCACGGGCACGACCAGGCGGTGCGTTGTCGCCTCGCGCAGCACGCGACGCACGAGTTCGTCGGGAACGGCCGATTCGGCGAGCGCCAGCTCCATCAGCTCGTTGCTGTAGTCGTAGAGTTTCTCCAGCATCTGGTCTCGCCAGAGCTTGGCGTCGTCGACCATCTCGGCCGGAATTTCGCCTTCCATGACCTCCTTGCCCAGGCTTTCGGGCGTGAAGGTCAGAAACTTCATCTTCACCAGGTCGATGATGCCGCGAAATGCCCCGGGCATGTGCGGCGGGCCGACGCCGACCGGTATTTGTATGGCGACGGGGTTCGCTTCGAGCCGGTCGCGGATTTCCTTGAGCGTGCCGTAAAAATCCGCCCCTTCGCGGTCCATTTTGTTGATGAACGCGATGCGAGGCACCTGGTAGCGGTCGGCTTGCCGCCAGACCGTTTCGCTTTGGGCCTCGACCCCTTCGCGTGCGCTGAACACCACCACCGCGCCGTCGAGGACTCGCAGGCTACGCTCGACTTCGGCCGTGAAATCGACGTGGCCCGGCGTATCGATCAGGTTGAACTCAAACTCTTTCCACGGAAAGCTGACGCTGGCCGAATAGATGGTGATGCCGCGCTCTTGCTCTTCGGGGTCAAAATCGGTTTCAGTCGTCCCTTTGTCGACTTCCCCCATGCGGTGCGTGGCACCGGCGTAGTACAGCATCCGCTCGGTGACCGTGGTCTTGCCGGCGTCGATATGGGCGACGATGCCGATGTTGCGCAGATTCTTCAGGTTGTCGGGCATGGCTGCTAAATCGTTGCAGTCTGGCAGTCGGTAGTCAACGGGTAAACCCAGGCGCGGCATGATGCGACGACCAGGCGACAAGCGCGGCTGCGATTCAGACGTAACCATGGGACGGGCTCGTTCAGTTCCCCTCGACCATGCGTTTTCTTCGAATTCAGTCCCTTAATACGTGTTCGTCCGCGTTCATCCGCGGCTATTCCAGAACTTCTGTCTGAATTACAGCAAGCACCGAAGGCGCTTCCATCCCCGGCGGGTGATCTCCTATCCTGGATTCTTGTCCTCGTCCCAGGTTCGTACGCCTGTCATGCGCGCCTGCGTCCAAAGAGTTTCCCACGCCCGAGTCACCGTGGCGGACGAAGTTGTCGGCCAGATTGGCCGGGGCTCGCTCGTGCTGTTGGGCGTGGCGGGCACCGACAGCGAGGCCGACGCCCGTTGGCTGGCCGACAAGGTCGCCGGGCTGCGCATTTTCGAGGACGAAGCAGGGAAGATGAACCTCTCACTCGGTGAGGTTGGTGGCGCAATGCTCGTGGTGAGCCAGTTTACGCTGCTGGGAGACTGCCGCCGGGGCCGACGGCCAAGTTTCGCCGCCGCGGCCCCGCCAGAGCTGGCCGAGCGGCTGTACGAGGCGTTCGTTCACGCGGTGCGCGGTCTGAACATCGAAGTTGCCACCGGGCGTTTCCGGCAGCAGATGGAGGTCTGCCTGGTGAACGACGGGCCGGTAACATTGCTGGTGGAAAGCATTTAGAGTGTGAGGGGAAGAGGTGAGGCTGAGCCCGCTGGACCCTGCAAAATTGGTTCGACCGTCATTTTCCGGAAGCCGGCCCGCCCCACCCGCTTTTTACTTGCCGGATTTTTAACTCGTGCCTTAAATGGATCTGCTGGCAATGGTCAGAGGCACATCGGGAGATTCTGTATGTGGGGGCCGGTTCTGCGACACCCTTTTTCGGTTCCATCACGTCGTCACGCCGCTCGCCGCACGTCGCAATCTGCCAAGGCGTCGCGCCATCAGGGTGCGCCGATGACGGGCCGGCGGGGGCGCCCGCTGGGTGTCGAATGGCTCGAGCACCGCTCGTTGCTGACTTCCAATCCGATCGTCACGGTCGATACGAATCTCGGCAACTTCCAGATCGAGCTGCGCCCCGACGTGGCGCCCCAGACGGTGGCCAACTTTCTCAGTTACGTCACCAGCGGCGCCTACACCGATACCATCTTCCACCGCTCGGAGCAGCCCTCGGCATCAATTCCCAACGACATCGGAATTATTCAGACGGGCGGATTCACATCGGCCAGCACAGCTTACACGAGCGTCTCGCAGTTTCAGACCATTCCAACCAACGCCGCGATTCCGTTGGAATACAACCTGCCCAACGCCATCGGCACCGTGGCCATGGCACGTCTCAGTGGTTCCAATACTGCGACTGCGACCGACCAGTTCTTTATCAACGACCTCGATAACTCGACCAATCTCGGTCAGAGCAACGGCGGTGGCTATGCCGTGTTCGGCCAAATCCTCGGCAACGGCATGCAAGTGGTCCAGCAGATTGCCGCCCTTTCGACGATCAAGGCCGATTCGACCAATACCAACAGCCCCTTCAACCAGCTCCCGCTTGGCTCCAACAACCAGCTCGCGCGCATCAACTCCATCACGCTCGACAGCATCGACGGCACGGTCTTCAGCGATACCAACGGAAATGGACAGCTCGACTCGGGCGAGCAAGGGGTCGCCGGACGAACGATGTTTGTCGACCTGCACAACACGGGAACGTTCCAGACGGGAGATCCCACGGCCACGACCGACTCCAGCGGCAACTACTCGTTTAGCGGAATCGCGGCGGGCACCTATAAGGTCTACGAAGAGCTGCCCACCAATATCAGCCTGACCATGCCAAGCCAGACGGTTACGGTCGCCGCCAACCAGACGGCTTCGGGCATCAACTTCGCCGAACAAATCTCGATCAGCGGAACGGTGTTCAACGACACCAACGGCGACGGCGCGATCTCGTCGGGCGAAGCCGCCATCGCCGGGCAGACAGTGTTTTTGAATATCGACAACACCGGCGCGCCCGACGCAAACAATCCCTCCACCATCACCGATTCCAACGGCAAGTACTCGTTCTCCGATCTGCCGGCGGGAACGTACAAGGTGGCCGTTCTCTCTCCCGCAGGCACCACGATCACGACCTCGAATCCGTCGGTGGTCATTCCCGCGGGGGGAGCGGTGAAAACGCTCAATATCGGCGAACAACCCCCGTCGATCGTCGGAACCGTGTTCACCGACGCCAACAACAACGGCAAGTTCGACACGGGCGACGTCGGCGTGGCCGGCCGGGTCGTGTTTATCAACAAGGACAACAGCGGCACGGCCGACGGCACGAATCCCCAGACCACCACCAATTCCGTCGGCCAGTTCTTCTTCTCCAGACTGACCGCCGGAACGTATACCGTGATGGAGGTGTTGCCGACGGGCGGCAGTCTGACCACGGCCACCCAAACCATCACCGTCACGGCCGGAAAAACGAGCACCGGCGTCGTGTTCGGCGAACTGCCGTCGATCACGGGAACCGTGTTTGTCGATCTCAACAAGAACGGTCAGGCCGACACTGGCGAACCACGTCTTGGCGGCCA
Source organism: Pirellulales bacterium (assembly GCA_035550375.1). Taxonomy (GTDB): domain Bacteria; phylum Planctomycetota; class Planctomycetia; order Pirellulales; family JAICIG01; genus DASSFG01. Next base: position 76,732 of record DASZPH010000115.1, read on the forward strand.
GACCGTGTTCTTGAATATCGACAACACCGGCGCGCCCGACGCCAACAATCCCTCGACCACAACCGATTCCAACGGCAACTTCGCATTCGGCACCGAGCCGCCTGGAAGCTACAAGGTTATGGTGCAGTTGCCCAATAACGTCACCCTCTCAAGTTCCACCCCGACAGTGACGGTGAGCACAGGACACACGGCGGGTGTCTTGCTGGGTGAACTCCCCTCGATCACCGGCAAAGTCTTTACCGACGTCGGCAAGACGGGCGTCTATCAATCAGGAGACGCTGGCGTGGCCGGTCGGACCGTGTTCTTGAACATCGACGGCAGCGGAGCTCCGGACAACAGCAATCCCTCGACTACGACCGACTCCAGCGGCAATTACTACTTTCTGGGCCTCGCGCCGGCCAGCTACAAGGTGACGGAGGTTGCGCCCACGGGCATAACCCTGACCACTTCCACCCAAACGGTCACGGTCACCGCGGGCGAGCTGACGTCCGGCGTCAACATCGGAGAGTCGGGCACAGCGACTGGAACGGCCAGCATCTCCGGAACCGTTTTCAACGACCTGGATCTTAGCGGCAGCTTCAGCTCCAGCGACCCCGGGCTGGCGGGCCGCACGGTGTTTCTCAACATCGACGGCAGCGGCGTTCCGAACAGCAACAATCCCTCCGCCACCACTGACGCCAACGGCGTCTTCACGTTCAGCAACCTGCCCGCGGGCACCTACGCGATCGAAGAGGTGATCGCTCCCTTCGGCAGTGCTTCGCCCACGACCAAGCCGCCGACGGTCTCGCTTACCGACGGCCAGCACTTGTCGGGCGTTATGATCGGCAACGTGGTCACCAGCACGGTCGTGCCGCTGACCGTGTCGCTCAAGCAGCCGGCAGCAACCACCGACCCGAATACGGCGTACATCAATGCCGTTTACCAGTCGATCCTGGGGCACGCCCCCGACGCGACCGGACTGGCCTTTTGGCAACAGCAGATGTCCGGCGGGGCAAGTCGCAGTACGGTGGCGCAAGGCATTTGGGGCTCGGCCGAACATCGCGGCGAGCAGGTAAGCCAGTTTTACGAGGAATTTTTGGGTCGCGCGCCCGACGCGGCGGGCAAGCAGTTCTGGATCAACGCTTACCAAAGCTGGGGCACAGAACAGCTCGAGACCGTTGGTTTCCTTACGGCAACGCCCGAGTTCGGCAATCTCCACTCCGGAAACACCAATTTTGTCGACGCGCTGTACAACATCCTCAACGCGCGGTCGGCCGACGCCGCCGGCGCGGCCTATTGGGAGGCCCAACTCTCCGCGGGAGTGACGCCGGTCGCAACGACGACGTCGTTCGTCTTCGGGCAAGAGGTGAATAGGGCCCTGATCGACGCCTTCTACTCCGACTTCCTCCATCGAGCCCCCGACAGCGCCAGCCTGCAGACGTACCTGAACGATTTGGCTACGCACAGCATGTCGGCCGACCAGATCGCTGTGCAACTCCTGTCCTCGGACGAATACTTCAAGCGCGTGGCCAACCTGGCGCCGACCATCACCAGTGCCGCCGCCGCGTCCTTTACCCACGGTACGGCCGGCAGCTTCACGATCACGACCACCGGCGGTCCCACGCCGACGATCACCGAATCGGGTTCGCTCCCCAACGGACTCACGTTCGTCGACAATGGTGACGGCACCGCCACGTTGAGCGGCACGCCCGCCTCCGGCACCGCGGGAACCTACCCGCTCTCGATTCGCGCCAACAACGGGGTGGGTGTGGCGGCGACGCAGCAATTCTCGCTGACCATCAGCTAACCGAAGTTAACGAGTCAGCCCGGCGCCCTCGAGCGCTTTGTTCCGATTTGCGGCCTGGCACGATTTGCGAGACCGTGGCTCATCGGCGGGGCGCATGAGGGCCGCTGCCAGCGTGCGCGGCCTTTTCGGCCGGTATGAACGCAAGCCGCGACGGTGCACCAAGGTGCACCGCCAAGAAGGAATCGCCCGCAGCCCGGCGCGGTCGAACCCGCGCCGGGCCGTGCAGGCTTAGTTCGTGGGCGAGGTGCTGGCCTCAGGCCATGTCCTTGAGGTTCTTCAGCGCCGTGACCTTGATCTTCTTCGACGCCGGCTTGGCGGGGCGATCCATGAACTCGCCCGGCTTGAAGGGATTGGGCACGTTCTTCTGGGCGGGCTTGGCGGGGACGTGCTTGCGTGTGATCTTCACCAGACCGGGAATCTGGAACAGGCCCGGTCCTTTGCCGCTCATGGCCTTCTTGATTTCGCCGGCAAGTGCTTCCAGGACGGCTGCCACGTCCTTCTTCGGCACGTTGGTCGCCTCGGCAATGCTGTTGAGAACTTCGCTCTTGCTGGGGGCTTTGGGCTTCTTGGCGCCCGATGCGGCTGGGGCTTTCGCCATAGTTTTGCGATCCTCCTGGCGGGGACTAGAGAAAGAGTGACACCAATACAATGTCCGTCGTTTTTAGTGGACGGGATGATTAAAATCGACAAAACCGAAAAAGCAACCCAAAAAAAGCCTCCGGACCCCGAAAAAAACGGGAAAACCGTCCTGATCCAACCTTGGCCCGGATGTCGCGAACCGCCCGGGTGGTTCGCGCAGCACCCGACGCACTCGCCAGGGTGGTGCACGAGCGGAAGTCTTCTCAAAAGCGGATCGAGTCCCCCCGAGCGCCAGTCACCACCGGCGCCAAGGCTGCTAATCCTTCACGCTGGACAATTCCCCGCAAGCGGCGAGCGGCGCCGGCACGGGTCCGACATTAGTTGTCGCCAAGTTTAGGTCTGTGTAAGATATTGATTGCCAGGGAGTTAAGCCCTATTGGAAAAACCCGCCGTCCCTCCGCAGTGAGAGTACCGTGAAGCACGGAAGGCACCCGTTTCGGCCCCCGTCTGGGGCGGCCACACTATCGGCAGTAGTCCTGGCGGCGGCGGTGCTGGAGCTGCTCCAGCCGTCGGCCTCAGGCCAGGTCCGTCAAGGCAACCGCCGGCTGTTTGTTCCCAACGCGCAGGGCGAGAATTCGGCCGAGGAGGCGACCGACAGCGTCTTTTATCCGCCCGACCGCGATCTTTTGCAGCGGTTGGCCCGCGCCCGCGAGCTGATCGCAGAAAAGCGATACGGCGAAGCGGCCCGATTCTTGAGCAGCATCCTGGAATCGGCTGAGGACTACTTCTTTCAACCTGACCGAGGACAGCCCGTCTATCGCAGCTTGAAGTACGAAGCCCAGCGGTTGATCGGCGAGCTCGGCGACGAGGGACGAGCGTCCTACGAGTTGCAGTACGGCGCGGAGGCCCGCCGCTTGCTCGACGAAGCGGTTACCCGCGGCGACCGGGCCGGTTTGGCGGAAGTGGCGCGGAAATACTTTCATACCGAGGCCGGGTACGAGGCGACGTACTTGCTTGGCCTGACCGAGATGCAGCGCGGCCAGCCGTTGGCCGCTGCCTTGTGCCTGGAAAGGCTCCGTTCGTCGCCGCAAGCCGCGAAGCTCGAACCAACGCTGACTGCCGTGACCGCCGTGTGCTGGTTCCGGGCCGGCCGGTCCGAGCAGGCTGCGGGGCTGGCGCGCGAGCTGCGCCAGAAGTTTCCCGGCGCCGAGTTCGAGATCGGCGGCAAGCAGAAGAAGATTTTTTCGGCCGACGCTCAAGCGGCCGCTTGGCTGGCGGAAGCCGCCGGATCGCTCGACGACTCGGCGCTGCCGGCCGGCCTGCGGCAATGGACCCTCTATCGGGGCGGCGCGGCCCGCAACGCGGCCAGCGAGGGGAGCAGCCCTCTTTTGAACCGCCGCTGGGCGGTGCCTGTGGCCGACGCCAAAGATCTCGAAGAGATGACGGGCAAGATCTACCAGGAGTATCTGGAACGCGGCTCGCGCGTGCTGCCCGCGCTGCACCCGCTGGCGGTGCAAGACTTCGTGCTGATGCGTTCCTTGACCTGCCTGCAGGGCGTCGACTTCCGCACGGGCAAACGGATCTGGGTGTCGGACGACCGCACGGTGGGCGACGTGGTCGCCAACCTGCCGCGGCTTCCCGGCCAGGCTGCCGCCACCCCCGTGGCCAATTGGCTTCAACAGCGGATCTGGGACAACACGATCTACGGCACGCTCGCCAGCGACGGTGATTACGTCTTTTGCGTCGACGACGCCTACCTTCGCGAGCGCACGGCCAACGCCGACGTGGACAACGTAGAACAGGGACACGTGCGGCAGTTCAACTTCGCCAATCGTCCCTTTCCTCTTCAGGCCGCGCAGCAGGCCACCAACGAATTGCGGGCCTACGAAATCGCCTCGCAAGGCAAGCTGATGTGGGTCAGCGAGGAAGAGCCGGCCCTGGCTGGCTCGTTCTTCCTTGGCCCGCCCTTGCCGGTCGGGGGGTCGCTGTATGTGCTGGCCGAAACGAAGGGCGAGATACGGCTCTTTGTCCTTAATCCCAGAACGGGCGCCGTGGAATGGTCGCAGCAACTCGTCGTGATTGAGCCCAACGTTCTGGAGGATCATCTGCGACATCTGTCGGGCGCGACGCCGTCGTTTTCGGACGGGATTCTCGTTTGTCCGACCTCGGCCGGCGCGATCGTGGCCCTCGACTTGACCACGCGCTCGCTGCTGTGGGGCTTCCAGTATCCGAAAGCGGTAGACCTGAACCTGCCGATGAATCGGATGTTCCAGTTTCGCTTTCAGCAGATGCCGCAAATCAACGACCCAAGCGACAACGACCATTGGTCCGACGGCAGCGTGACGCTCGCCGAGGGGCATGCCATTTTCACGCCCGTCGAATCGTCGGAAATCTACTGCGTCGCTCTCACCGACGGCAAGCTGAAGTGGCAGAAACCGCGAGAAGACGGGCTCTACGTGGCCTGCGTTCACGACGGCAAAGTGATCGTGGTCGGCAGCCGAACGCTGAAGGCCCTGCGATTGACCGACGGCGAATCGGGCTGGTCGGAGGCGTCACTGGCACTGCCCTCGAACGCTACCCCGAGCGGACGAGGCTTTTACAATCGCGATCGCTACTACCTGCCTCTCAGCTCGGCGGAAGTCGCCGCCATCGACCTGGCCGACGGCCGCATTGTGGCCCGCAGCCGCTCGCGCAGCGGCACTGTGCCGGGCAATTTGATCTGCTATCACGGCGCCGTGATTTCTCAGGGGGTCGACCAGGTCGAAAGCTACTACCAGCTCGACGAGCTGCGCGAAGAGGTCGCCAAAACGCTGGCCGATCATCCCGACGACGCGCAGGCGCTCGCCCGCCAGGGTGAGTTGTTGCTCGATGAGGGGCGATTCGACGAGGCCGTCAAGGAACTGCGTCGCAGCCATGAGGTCGCGGGCGACCGCCGCACCCGCGAATTGCTCGTCGACGCCATGCTGGAGAGCTTGAGGCTCGACTTTGCCGCACACCGCGGGCTGGCCGCCGAGATCGAACAGCTTGCCGAACAGCCGGCCCAGCGGGCGACGCTGTTGAGGTTGATGGCGGTCGGACTGCAAAAGAACGGCCAACTCGTGCCGGCCTTCGAGGCCTACCTGAAGATGGTCGACCTGGCGGCCGAGCCCGGCCCGCCGGAACGGGTCGACAGCGGCCTGTCGGTTCGCCGCGACCGTTGGGTCCGCGCCAGGCTGGCCGACCTTCAAGCCGCGGCCAGCGTGGACCAGCGGCAACAGATCGACGCCACCCTGCAAAAACTGCTTGCCGAGTGCACCGATTCCAACGACCGCCAGCGGTTGAGGAACTTTGTCCTCTACTTCGGCTTTCATCGGCTGGCAGACGCGGCTCGCGAGCGGCTGGCGGCTCTCGCGCTGCAAGCCGACCCGCCCGTCTGGATCGAGGCCGAGCACTGGCTCAGGCAGCTCGAGCGGTCTGAAGATCCGGCGCGCCTGCGGACGGCGGCGGCGGGCCTCGCTCGGCTGTTCGCTCAGGCGGGCCGACCGGCTGACGCCGCCCCTTACTTCAGCCAGCTCAAGGAGAAATGGTCCGACGAGGTTTGTCTCGACGGCAAGACGGGGCGCGAAATCGCCGCCGAGGTGGACAAGGACGGCCAGGTCGCACGCTACGTATCCGACGAGGACACCTGGCCGAAGGGAAAGGTGGATTTCAAGAAGGAAACCGGCCACGCTCTGCCCCACATGCGCTCAGCGCCCATCGAGTTGCGCGGTTCGCCCGGCAAGTTCTTTCGGCGTTCGACCGTTGAGATCGACACCAACGTGCAGCAGCAGACGCTTGTCGGGCGTGATGGGCTCGGTCGCGAGCAGTGGCGGCTCTCGATCAAAGACGCCAACGAAGCGAACAATTTCGGGTTCAGCGCCAACTACCTCCGGACCGACGGCCACCTGATTCTCATGTCGCTCGGTTTCCGGCTGGTGGCGATCGACACGCTGGGCTTTCCCTCCACGCGGGCGCGGGTTCTCTGGCATCAAGATCTGAACGAGCCGTTGGCCGGCCTGCCCCGGAACATCGGCATCAATTTCCGTCCCATGCCGATGCCCTGGGGCGGAGGGCAGCGGTTGCAGGCCTTCGACGTCAACGGCCGGCCCATGGGCAACACGAGCCCGATGTCGAGCGAATTCGTCGCCTTCCAGCGGGGGCGCAACCTGGTTGCGGCGGATCCGCTCAACAAGGAAATGTTCTGGACGCGGCAAGACATCCCCTCGGGCAGCGAGTTGTTCGGCGACGAAGAGCTGCTCTTTGTGGTGCCGGCCTTACCCGCCAACGCCAGCGAGGCGACGGTCTACCGGACGCTCGACGGTGAAGCGCTGGGGCGCCGCGAGATTCCTTCCGGCGAGCAGCGCATGCTCACGCTCGGCCGGCAGGTGCTGGCCTGGGAGACGGGAGGCGACGGTCCGGGAATGCTGCGGTTGGTCGATGTCTGGAAGCAAGAGGAAATCTGGAGCCGGAAGTTCGACGCCCGGGCGCGCTTCTGGCCGGTGGCCGACGAGGCGCTGGCCGTCATGGAGCCAAGCGGGCACCTGACCGTGCTCTCTCTGCCCGAAGGCAATGCCACCATCGACGCCGATCTCGACAAGGAACCGGCGCTGGCCGACATCTACTTCTTGCGATCGCCGCAGGTCGACGTGCTCATCACAAACCGCTCCACCGCACCTCGGGGCAACGTCAATATCGCGGCCATGCCGGGCCAGGCCGGCGTGGGCGTGCTCATCAACGGCGCCGCCTATGGCTTCGATCGGCGCACGGGTGAGAGGCTCTTCAAACACCCGCTGAGCCAGAAGGGACTGCTCATGGGCCAGGCGGCCGAGTTGCCGGTGATCGTGTTTGCGGCCACGATGCAGCGGCCCCGCGGGCAGCAACCGGCCAAGGGAGAGCTCGCCTGTCTCGACAAGCGGACCGGCCGGATGGTCTTTCAGCAAGACATGGAACCGACCAACATGGTCGACGTAGTCTGCGACCCCGACGCTCACGAAGTGACGCTCAAAACGCAGTCCACGTCGTATCGCTTGAAGTTTACCGACGAGCCGCTTGATCCTCCGCCTGCTGCCGACAAAACCGAGAAGAAGACCTCCGCCGCGATCGGCGCCGGTCGAGCGGTGTCGCGCGTCTTCCGACGCTTGCTTGGTGGGTCCGGCAAGTTGGATGAAGACGCTGCCCAGAAGCAGGTTCCAGTTCCTCGGATCGCGCCTTGAGCGTGGCGTCTCCGCTTTGCAAGGAATGTCGCATGTTGATGAAACGGATTGCCGTGGTCGTGGGGCTTGCCTGGGGGTTGGCGGCTGCCCGCGACATTGCGCACGCCCGGCAGCACGATCCGAAGGTCGATCGCGTCATTTCTCAAGGCCTGGACTGGCTGGCCAACACTCAGTCTCGCCTGGGACATTGGAGCGCCAACGAAGGGCGCTATCCGACGGCCATGACCGCCCTGGCCGGGATTGCCATGCTCTGCGAGGGCTCAACGACCACGCAGGGTAAATATGCCCCGAATCTGCGGCGGGCCGTCGATTATCTCGTCAGTCGCAGCCGTGCCAACGGACTCATCGGTGATCCCAAGAACGATGATCGCTATACCTACGGCCACGGCTACTCGATGCTCTTCCTGTCGCAGGTGCTGGGTGAAGAGGAAGACGCCGCCCGGCGGGAAGAACTGGTGGAAGTTCTCACCAAGGCCGTTCAGTTCACAGGCGAGGCGCAGACCGAGGCCGGAGGCTGGGGCTATGTGAGCGCCAAGGACGGACGCGGTTTCGACGAAGGCTCGACGACCATCACGCAGGTGCAGGGCCTGCGCGGCTGCCGCAATGCCGGCATCCCGGTCCCTAAGGAAATCATCGACAAGGCCGTCAAGTATATCCGCGATTGCACGCTTCCCGATGGCGGCGTGCAGTACAGTTCCAAGGGGGGCGGCGGCCGCCCGGCGATCTCGGCGGCCGCCATCGCCTGCTTGTTCAATGCGGGAGAGTATGACGACAAGTATGTCCCCAAGCTGCTCGACTATTGCCGCAAGAACCTCGATCAGATCCACAACGAAGGATTTGGGCACTGGCACTACGCGCACTACTACTACTCGCAGGTCTGCTATCGCGAGGGGAGCAAGAACTGGCTCGATTACCGCGATAAGGTTTACGCCAAGCTGCTGGCCGAGGCGGGGAGCAACGGCTCGTGGAACCAGGGCTATATCGGCCCGGTCTACACGACGGCCATCAACCTGACGATCTTGCAGCTCGAGAACGGCACGCTGCCGATTTATCAGCGATGAGGGCCTAAAGTAGCAGGCACGCTCCATCGTGCCGTCGCTGTTGGGCCCTGCACCCTTGAGGCCCGAGATGGGTGGCAACCGTTTGGCTCTGCGGCCGCTCGAACGCTTTGGGCCTTCCTTGGCGCGGCGACGGCACGACGGAGCGTGCCTCTACGATGGCCGTCGGCGGGTGAGCATCACGCCCCAGAACGCCAGAAAGGCGAATACGCACGTCATCGTGATTGCCGGCCGTCGCCAGTCGTGCGACGAAAGCCATGCCCCCAGGGAGAGAAACCCGCCCCAGGCGACTACGGCGATCATGATCAGGGCAATCATGTGCTGCTGTTTCATGCGTCTTTAACGGTCATTCAATGTCGCTCTTGCCGAGTATCTTGGCGCGCGGCAGGGCGCGCCGCAAGTCGGCAACACCGGCCTCGGTCACGGCCGTGAAGCGCAAGTCGATCGTCTCCAGCGTGGCAAGACCGCGCAGATGCACCAGACCGGCGTCGGTCACAGGAGAACTCGTCAGCACCACCGTGCGCAGCCGCGGCAGCTTCTTGAGCAAAGCCAGGTCGTCGTCGCCGGCCCTCGTACCTCCCAGGTAAACGGCCTCGATGTTCGCGATCGCCTCGCGCCCCAATCGGCTCGCCAGCCACCGCCGCGGACGCGAATTGCTCAACGAATCGTCGTAGCCGAGTGAGCCATGCAGCCGGTCGATCGCCCGCGAGACCGCTTGCTGCTGGTGGACCTGCTCGGCCAGACGGCCCAGCCAGACAACCAGGATAGTGGTCGCAACCAGCAGCGTTCGCAGACTGAATCGCATGACGTTGACGGGCAGAAGAGTCGGTACGGGCCGCTCGCGAGCGAACGGCTCAGGATCCATCCGCCGCTCGTGTTCTCCCTTTGCGTTCTTCGATCCTCTTGTCTCCTTCCTGCCCGGCCCGCCAGCGGGCCACGACTTCGTCGGCGTCTAGCAGACCAACCGTGCTGGGTGGTCCCCAGGTGATGGCAAAATTCGCCCGGCGAATCTTCTCGTTCAATTGCGCCACGGCCCGCCGCACGTCGTCCTCCTGCCGCAGGGCGGCGATGGCCTGCAAACCCTGTTCGAGCGTGCGCAGAATCTCCAGGCTCGGCGGCAGGACGGAAACCTTTTCGCGCTTGAGAAGGCTTTTGACCCACCACAGGTCGTCTTCCGGCTCCTCTAGCTCCGGGATCGGCTTGCCAAGGCCGGGCAGGTTGTCGAAGGCGCCGGCTTCTTGCGCCTCGCGGATCTGCCGCTCGACAAACGACTCCCACGATACGCCGGGCGGCTTCTTCCTGCTCATGCGCGGTCGACGCGAAAGGCCGCCAGATCGAAGCCCGGGTCGCCACCGAGCATCAGCCGGCTCATAACCACGGCCGTGGCGGGCGAAAGCCGCAAGCCGTGGCGGAAATGCCCGCTGGCGAGGAAGAGGTTCTGGCAGCCCGGAACGCGCCCCAAATAAGGCAGTTCGTCGTGGCTGGCCGGCCGTAGTCCGGCCCAACACGTTTCCATCGAAAGTTCGCCCAAGGGGGGAGCGAGTCGTATCGCCAGGTCGAGCAGCTCGCCGACGGCCTGGGCGGTGGTCCGCTTGTCGAAGCCGGCGTCCTCCTCCGTCGAGCCGACCAGAATCCGTCCGTCGGGACGAGGAACGAGATATTGCTTTCCCGCGTTGATGATCGACCTTAGCACGGGTCGCGGCGAGTTGAGCAGCACCATCTGCCCCCGCACCGGCCTTAGCGGCACGTCGACGCCCAGGCCCGCCAGCAGGCTCTTCGACCAGGGGCCGCTGGCGATGCAAACCTGGCCCGCCGCCAACCGGCCCGCCGACGTGACGACTTCGGCAACACGCCCGGCCGCAAGGCGAAACCCCTCTACGGCCACTCCTGGCGACAACTCCACGCCGCGCCGCGCGCAGGCCAGGCTTAGCGCCTTGAGGTGCCGTGGGTTGCGGACCTGCGCCTCGTCGGGCAGCCACCAGGCGGCCCGGAAGCGGTACGGTGAGGTGGCCAGAGCCGGTTCGCGCTCGAGGAGTCGGTTGCCGTCGAGCGGCTCGGCCCGGATATCCTGGGCCCGCCACTCGGCCGAAAACTGCTGCAATTCGGCCTCCTGGGGCTCATCTGTCGCCAGGTAGATCCCGCCGCACTGGCGAAAGCCGTTGTCGACACCCGTCTCTTCGCGCAAGCGGGCCGACCAGATCGGGTACAGATCGCCGCTTAAGCGGCACAGGGCGCCAAACGGATCTCGCAGCGGCTGCGATGCGGCAGGGGGCAAGATTCCGGCCCCGGCCCAGGACGCTTCCCGCCCGAGCGGGCCCCGATCGACGAGCTGCACGCGGGCGCCTTGGGCGGCCAGCTCGTAAGCCAGCGAGAGCCCGATCACGCCCCCGCCGACAATCAGAATATCGCAGGTTGGAATCTTGGCGGTCATCCAACCATCGAAAATAGCCGATTTCAGCCTCGCCGCAAAGTTGCCGCGAAGCGTGGTCGTGCTTCGATTTGACCGACGGTGACGCCGGAGTTCTAAATAGGGCGACTCCAGCGCCAGCAAACGTAGGCAACCCAGATCGCCAGCGCGGGGCCGTAAGTGAGGATGCTGAATCGGAGGGCAACGTCATCAGGAGGAATGACCATCCGACCGAGCACGAAGCATGCCGGTATGAGAAGGACGGCACCTGCCACGAGAACAAGTAGTTGCCTTGCCGGCGGCCTTCCTCGTGACCCAGCCTCCACCGGCGCCTTGTACGGGTTCTCTTCCACGTTCACGTGATACCCTAATCGCGGTCCCGGTTCTCACGGCCCGGTCTGAATGCAAGCACCAAGGCGACGATGACAATGGCCCCAACCGCGAGACCGGAGAAAACGAACTGAAGTGGAGTAAAGGGGATCATCCTCCGATTCTACCAGGTACGACCGACGCAACGAGCTTAGCTGGTCGCTGGCGGCGCTGTATCGGGCGAGTTGACTGGAATCACGAACCTGAGCGTCTCCGACGCCACGCGCATTCGCGGTCGTTCCGGATGCTTCCAAGGAAAAACCTGATTGCCGCGCGGCAATGCGCAGGTACCCTTGCTGCGCCCGCCCCCCTTGGCACTCAACCCAGCGAGAACGATTGCGTTCGAAGCTATAGTAGAGCAGAGCTTCCACAAAGATCGCCATGAAAGAGTTCCTTTCGAGTTGCTGGACACATCGGACTTTCCCGCTCGCTGGCACTGCGGACACTGGACGGAATTGCACGGGTGGACACACATCGTGTCCGACCTGGCGATCTTCGGCGCTTATGCGGCGATCCCGCTCGTGCTAACCTATTTCGCGCTGCGGCGACGCGACATTCCGTTTCAAGGTATTTTCCTGCTGTTTGCTTGTTTTATCGTGTCGTGCGGTCTCGGCCACCTTCTGGAAGCGACGATCTTCTGGCGACCCTGGTATCGGCTGGCTGCGGCGGTCAAAGTTGTCACGGCGGCAGCCTCGTGGTGCACGGTGATCGCCCTGATTCCCGTCATTCCACGCGTGCTGGCCTGGCCCCGGCTCGCGGCGGTTAACGAGCAACTTCAGGCCGAGATCGACGAACGCAAGCGCGCTGAAGAGTCGCTCCGCGTATCGGAGTCGCGCAAGTCGGCAATTCTGGCCGCGGCACTCGACGCGGTCGTGGCAGTCGACGAGGACGGCCTGATCACGGAATTTAACGGTGCGGCAGAGGCGATTTTTGGCTATTCGCGCGCCGAGGCGATGGGCAAGTCGTTGAGCGAGCTGATCGTTCCGCCGTCGCTGCGCGAGCAACACACCGCGGCATTCTCCCGGTATCTGCTTACCGGCGAGGGGACGCTGCTGGGGCGCCGCGTCGAACTTTCGGCCATGCGCGCCAGCGGCGAGGAGTTCCCCTGTGAGCTGGCGATTTCCCGCGTCCCCTTTCCAGGCCCCGCGATGTTCACCGCCTACCTGCGTGATCTGAGCGGGCAGAAGCGAGCGGAGAAGCGCTTCCGGCAGACAGTCGAGTCGGCCCCCAACGGGATCGTGATGATCAATTCCGCCGGACAGATCGTGCTCGTGAACGTGCAGACCGAGAGGCTGTTCGGATTCAGGCGTGATGAGTTGCTTGGCCAGCCGGTGGAAATGCTGGTGCCCGAGCGCTTCCGCGACGCGCATCCGAGACAACGCGCCGGCTTTTTTTCCAATCCTGAAGGCCGGCCCATGGGCGTCGGACGCGACCTGTTCGGCCAGCGCAAGGACGGCAGCGAGTTTCCCGTAGAGATTCGCCTGACGCCGATCGACACCGACGACGGACTCATGGTGCTCAGTGCCATCGTCGACATTACCGAGCGCAAGGCGGCCGAGGAGGAGAATCGCCGACTCAACGATGAGCTGGAACAGCGCGTCGCGAACCGCACGGAGCAACTGCAGGCCGCAAACAAGGAGTTAGAAGCGTTCTCGTACTCGATTTCGCACGACCTGCGTGCGCCGCTACGGGCGATCGACGGCTTTTCCCGCATCCTGCTGAAAGAATACGCCCCGCTCCTGCCACCCCAAGGGCAGGAGTACGTGGAAGACGTTCGCGCCAGCACGCAGCAGATGGGACGTTTAGTGGACGACCTGCTGCGATTCTCGCGGTTGGGGCGACAATCGGTCAGCAAGCAGCAATTCGAGCCCGCCGTCGTCGTCAGGCAGTGCCTGGAAGAGTTGGGCGACGAGCAGGCGGGCCGGTGCGTCGACATTCAGTTCGGCGAGTTGGCAACCTGTTGGGGCGACGTGGCCTTACTCAAGCAGGTCTGGTTCAACCTGCTGTCCAACGCGCTCAAGTACACCGCTCGCCGCGCAACCGCGGCCATCCAAATTGGAAGCCAACCAGGAGACGAGCCCGGCGAACAGACTTATTTCGTCAAAGACAACGGCGTTGGCTTCGACATGCGATACGCCGAAAAGCTATTTGGCGTGTTTCAGCGGATGCACCGGGCAGAGGATTATGAGGGAACCGGAGTCGGCCTGGCGGTCGTCCAGCGGATCGTCCAACGCCACGGGGGCCGCATCTGGGCCGAAGCCCAGCCCGACCAGGGCGCAACGTTCTATTTCACGCTTCCGGGCGCGGAAGCGTCCTAGCGGGCAGTCAAGTTCGGCCGGTCAGGTGGCCGAGTTCACCTGGTAAACGCCCGTGGCCGATTCGACCACCGTGTCGAACACGACCGGCACCGGCTCAGGATCCATCGCCAGCCAGGCCTCGACCGTCAGCCGTAGAACGCGATCAAAAGGGCCTTCCGGTTCGTGAGACTGCACGCGCACATCGATCAACCGTGGTTCGAAGCGGCGGATCGCGTCCTCGACCCCCCGACGCACCGCGTCGCGCGCCTCCGGACTGTCGACCTTGGCGGACGTCAGGTCGGGCAGGCCGTACGTCAGCACCGACTGGGCGATCTCGGCCTCCGGCGAATCGCGGAGCAGTTCCAGTTGAGTCTGGCGGGTATTGAGCAGCGCTTCCAGGTCGCGGACCACGGCCTGTTTCAGCTCCTGCAGATCCTGCGTCCAACTCCATGACGGCTCGGTCGAAACGTCGGGGTTGTCGTCAATCAGGCGATCGAGGATGGACGGGAGCAGCGGGTCGGAAGGCATAGTCGGAATCCTTGATCAGGTAGGGTGGGACGAGCGCAGCGAGTCCCACCGATTATGTTATTGTTGTCTGCGACTCGTTTCGCTCCACCCCACGAGAATCCAATCTCACCCATCGAGCCAGCCGAGGGCGGCAAACTTTTGGAGAGCCTGGTCGATCGCAGACGCCACGTCGGGCGCATCTGCCGCGACCTCCTCGCCCTCTCCAGGCGTTACGGCAAACTCGCCTGATTCGATCAGCGCCGAGATGCTTTGCGTCAGCTCGGCCTGAGAATGACGTCCGTCCAATCGCAGCAGGAGCTGGCGCTCAAGTTCACTTAGCTCGATCGATTGATGGCGTGGGCTTGTCACCACGCAGCTTATTTCCGCTTGCAGACGAGCCACGGGCGTGGCGCGGGGCCGGTCGCTTCTCGGCGTGCCGTCCGGCCAACGATGCACGTGCAACTCGACTACCTGCTTCAAACCGCATTCCAGGAGCGGCAGTTTGAGCAGCGCGGGATCGGTCCGCGGATCGAGTCTCGCCTCGGGCGCGTCGCCCATCATGCGGCGCGCCTCATGGCAGAGTTCGTCGAACGTAAACTGTCGTGGCCAGCTCTCAGCCAACACGCTGAGTGCGGCCTGCAACCAGGGCACGTTGGTCGAAAACTCAGCTCCGTCTCGGTTGCGAAACTGGATCGCGGAGGCCTTGTCGGCGCTAGGCTGTTCCGCCGCCGGCATGGCGCCGGCGGTGAGCCACATTCGATCGAGCAGGTCGGGTCGGCTAGCGCGGTCGAGACGTACTTGTTCGTGGCATAGCAGGCTGCGGCGAAACCCCCCCTCACAGAGAAAATCGAGATGCTGCTCGTAACGCACGACGTCGTTGCGGTAAGCGCGGAGTTGCTGCCGGACGTGTGTGGAGAGAGTCGTCGAGCGATCCCACATGCGGGCGTCGCCAAGATACTGCAAATGGTGGCCGCTTACACGGGCCGCGAACTCGTGAAAATAAAATGGCTCGTTGATCTCCCCCAACTGGTCGTGCCGCAGGTAGTCGTCGATGTAGGATCGCCAGCGCTCGGCCTCTTCCTTCAAAACCCGTCCGTAGGCCGCGTTGGGCGTCACGCAGTTCTCTGCCAGAAAGTCCAGAAATTGTCGTCCCTGCCGGACGCGCTCGCGCGTCGAACTCGTCGCGTCGACGTGATAGAGCACCATCTCGCGCACCATCCCACGCAAACGCCAGAATGGATACGTGTTGTAGCTCACCATCGCCACCCCTTGCGGGGCGAGGTTCTCCGCGCAGATGGAAAGGATCTTATCCTGCACGGGGCGTGGAACCCAAGAGAACACGCCGTGGCAGACGATGTAGTCGAACTCGCCAAACGAGCGGTCGACCTCCATCAAATCCATCACGCGCAGCTCCACGTTTTTCAGCCCCAGCCGCTCGATGTAGCGGCAGCCGTCGCCCACTTGCCGCCGCGACACATCGAGCCCCACGAACCGGCTCTCCGGCAAACCAAACGCCATGGGAATCAAGTTTCCGCCCGAGGCGCATCCGAGTTCTAGCACTCGGCATCGCTCGACGGCCGGCGGCGTCATGCCGTGCAGCGTCGCGACCGTGGCCATCGTGCTGGGATGGGTGAAAGCGTAGGAGTGGCTGTGGTAGGGTACTTCGTCGTAGGCCTCGGCCGCGGATTGGCCGCCGGCTGCTGGCGCCCTATCGCCGGGCGGGCTGCCGCTATTGCTGCTCGCCGGAAGCGGCATACACGGCGTCGATTCCGATTCGTCCGCGGGGGGCAACTCGCGGCCGGTAAGCCGCCGGAGCATTTCACCCATTAGCTCGGGACCCGTGCGGACGGGCTCGGGTTCGGGGTGATCGCCAGCCCAGCGCGGCGCCAAGGTCAGCGGCACCCACGACAGCGGCTCCGTGCTGTCGCCGCGTTCCTGAGCGAGCAAAACCCTCGACACCCAGGCGGGCAGCCTCACCTTCTTGATGGTCTCGGCCGTCGGCCGCCGGCAGTTTTCGGCCGGCGAGGTCACCAGGTACTCTCGACAAGCCAGGGGACGGTCGGGATGGATCGAACACGACTCGTCTTCGAGGAAGGGACAGGCAATGCCCAGGCCAAAGTATTCCAACGCCAGTGGCAGTGCCGCGTCGTTGGTAGGCACCCGCCCGGTGAGCCGCTCCAGGAGGCCGGCGGCCGCCAGGCGTCTCTCCGCTTCTTGAAAGCGACGGCGAATTTCATCACGGCGCGGTTCGGGGAGTTCCTCGATCAGGGCGGCCACGTGATGGGCCTCGGCCAACGACAGGGGCACAAGCTGGCGGCAGCAGGCGCCGCACCCGGCCCGGCAGGAAATCGTTTTTCCTTCCTGCGCCGCCTGACCGCGTGCCGCTTCGACCGCCTCGTCGGTGAACCATTGCAGGATCGGCAGGAGTTCCCGGGGCGTGGTCGGTCCTTCGGGCACCTCGATCTGGGCCTCGATCGGCCGACCGCCGAGCGACATTTTCAGAGTGGCAACGGAGGTTTTCCGTGGATTATCGATCATGAGAACACCACCGTGGTAGCGGCCTGGGACGACCGGCGAAGGAAGGCTATCTCAACCGTCACTAGCGTCGGATTGAGGCACGTAATGTCGCGCTGAGCTGGGGGTTGTCCGGTATGCCGGCGAATACGGTCGGCGCCACCAATTTAATCTGGAGGTTCAAGGCCGCGATGAGCCAATACTTTCCTTCGGCGAAATGCAACCGGTGGCCTCGCACCGGGCTAACGATGCCATCGAGCTGACCCTCTAGCTTCGAGACCAGAACATTCTCCAGTTCGTATATCCAGAAACCGGTCATCAAATCAAAGGCGCGCGTCACCTGCGGAACCGGCGAGCGAATCCGCAAATTGGAGCTTGTTTGCCGTTTGAGCGTTTCGGCCATCAAGAACTGGACCAATTCCACGTCGTCCGGTTGATTCGCCTGGCCGGGGCCAACGTGGGCGGAGACGCTATAAATGAAAGGCAACCTGGCATCACCGGAAACTTCGATTCGACAGGCCATGACGCTTCCTCATGCTGGAGGTTCGGTCGACGCGATCGACCGCACCCCACGGCGACTAAGAGGAAAAAGTGATTGTGCGAACGTCAAGGAGCCCCAGCGCCTCTTCTCCGGTCAGCAGCGTATGCAGCCCCAGACCGCGAACGGGGCCGCCCTCCTCCGTCCAATCGGTCATCCGCCCCAGCTTCACGCGATCGTCGGCATGCTCGTACGAGCGACAATAGAGCGTCGGCAGATAGCCTCGCCGTTGCGAACCGTCGGTCAGCATCAGGCGCGCCGGCAACCACATCAGGTCGCGCGGCCGCTCTGGCGGGGCCGTCTCAAGCTCTCGGACCTGCTCCCAGGGAAGCCAAACGTAATCCCGTAGGATGATCACTTCCAGAAACGGCGCCAGCAGGTCGTCGCAATCGCGAATCTCGTCGCAGGCGCGGCCGTTCACTTCGCCCCCGACGGTCGCCCGGCCCTCTTCCGCGCGCTCAAGCGATTCCCTGGCCTCACTGCCTCTGCCCTCTCGCAGCCGATTGACGGCGTCCAGGTGGAACTGCACGTAAGAGGGCGGATCGAGGAGAAACTCGGGCCGCAGGCCATCGCTGAACAAACGCCGCCGCGCGCGTTCCGCGTGCAAAATGTTCTTGTAGACCTGCACCGGCCACTCGCTGGCGGCGTCAAGATGGCCGATCGCCTCCAACTGGCGTTCGGCCCGGTCGAGATCGCCGGCGAAGCAAAGCAACTCGAACAAGAACGTTCGGACCGTTGCGTCGGTCGGCCGGGACTTCACCTGAGCGGTGACCGCCTCGATGGCGCCGGCCAGATCGCCGGCCTCAAAACGCTGCTTCGCTTCCATGAGCGGTCTCCGAACTCGTCGCCGCGAGTGACGTTGTGTCGCTGGTCGCACCAACGCGAAGCGTCGACGAGGAAATGTGGGGCTTTTGCCTCGCTGACACTTCGGGTTCGTGTTTTTTGCGTGGTGACAACGCAACTTTCCCGACGCCACGCTTAAGCCAGGGATCCCCGGCCAAACAGACGCAACCCGATCTACAGACGCCCCGCGACCGGCACCTGCCGCTCGCCCGTGAGTCGCCGAAACGCCCGCTTACCCGAAACGCCGGAGCGCTGCACGAACGAGCGCTCCGGCGTGTTTCCGCATGCTGCGACGAATCGGCGATCGCCGCCAGCACCTACTTGCTGACCTTGGTGACATCCCAACTGGCGCTGCCCACCTTGCTCATCGTTCCACTGTCGTCCTGCTTGCTGTAGTCGATCGTGACCTTGGCAAAGGCCAGGCTAACCGACTCGGTGGGCGAGTCGTCGCCGCCCGTGGATCCCGACCATTGGATGCTTTCGACCATCACGTCCTCGAAGGTGTATTTCAGGAACGTTTTCTGGCCGCCGTCGGTGCCGGTGGCCTTGCGAAGCTCCACCTCCGCCTTTTTGTAGTGCTGGCCGGCACAGCAAGCCGCGAACAGGTTAGTCGACGACGTCTCCGTCTTCTTCATGATGTTGAACGAGCTCACGCTCGCCCTGCCGGCAGAAAGGCCGCTCGAACCGGGCCCGACCGTGGTCGGGTTGCTGGCACCCCAAGAAAAGCTGTAGATTTCGATCCATTTCTCGTAGCCCGAAGCTGTGGACTCACCATTCACATCCGGACTGCTGATCTTCATATAAGAATCAAACGACATGACGACCCTCGCACAAGTAAATTGTTCGACAAACTATCGCCACGACGACTCAGTCGCAGCACCCGTGATATGACTGTTTTCGCGTCCAGCCGAAGAAAGTTGCGTAAAAACGCTTTTCAACTCTTGGATTGCGGCAACTCGGCCACCAACCGCAGCGACACCCCCAATTCCTCCAGTTGCAGGTGCGGACGCAGGTGCGCCACGGCTTCGTAGCAGCCGGGCTTGCCCTTCACCTCGCGCACGGTGACCCGCGCCTCTCGCAGGGGCCGCCTGGCCTTTTCTTCAGGTCCCACCAATTCGGGCGTCGGCAGGACGTAGTTATCAATCCACCGATTGAGCCAGGCCTCGCATTCCGCGCGTTCCATGAAGGAGCCGATCTTGTCGCGGGCCATCGCCTTGAGATAGTGGGCAAAACGGGACGTGCAGAGAATGTACTGCAGCATCGTCGAGAGCCGGGCGTTGGCGTTGGCCGAGTCGCGGTCGTAGAGCTTGGGCTTCTGCGCCGACTGGGCGCCGAAGAAGGCCGCGTAGTCGGTCCCTTTGCAGTGCGACAAGGGAATGAAACCCAAATCGGCCAGTTCTTTTTCGCGCCGGTCGGTGATGGCGATCTCCGTAGGGCACTTGAGGGCCACTTCGCCGTCGTCGGTTGAGAACGTGTGGGTCGGCAAGCCCTGCACCAGGCCGCCTCCCTCCACGCCTCGGATTGAGGCCAACCATCCGTACTTGGCGAACGACTCGGTGATCCGCGTGCCGAAGGCGTAAGCGGCGTTGCCCCACAGATACTTCTTGTGGTCGCGGCCGTCGACGTCCTCCTCGAAATTGAACGCCTCCACGGGGACCGTGTTCTGCCCGTATGGCAGCCGCATCAAGATATGCGGCAGCGTCAGGCCGACGTAGCGAGAATCTTCCGAATCGCGGAAGGACTTCCACTTGGCGTATTCGACGGTGTCGAAGATTTTGGCCAGGTCGCGTGGTCCGCCCATTTCGGTGTGGCTGTCCCAGCCGAAAAGCTGCGGGCCAGCGGCCGAGATGAACGGCGCGTGGGCCGCGGCCGCGACGTTGCTGATCCGCTCCAAGAGCGACATGTCTTGCGGATGGTTGCTGAACTCATAGTCGCCGATCAGCGTGCCGTAAGGCGCACCGCCGAACATGCCATACTCCGACTCGTAGACCGCCTTGAACAGGGCGCTCTGATCGAACTCCGACGCCTTCTCCAGGTCCTTGAGCAGGTCCTTCTTCGAGACGTTGAGCATGCGGATCTTGAGCGTCACACTCGTCTCGGTGTTCATGACGAGGTAGTTCAAGCCGCGCCACGAACCTTCCAGTTTTTGGAACTCTTCGTGGTGCATGATCTCGTTCAGTTGCGCCGAGAGCAGCCGGTCGATCTCGGCGATGCGGGCCTGAATCGTCTTCTCGGTGTCTTTCTGCACCACCATGCTCGGGTCGAGAAGCTGGCCAACGAACTCCTTGAGGAGATCCTTGGCACGCGACTGCGCATCTTCGTCGCGAGCACGAAACCCTTGCTTGAGAATCGTGTCGAGCAGGTTCGCTTCGGTTGTGGTGGCGGCCGCCGCCTGGCCTTGAGCTTGTTCTTGCGTACTCATCGTTTACCCTTTCCTTTCAAGATTTGGGTTCTTCGGCAGGTCCGCCTTCGACGCCCAGCGGCTTGGCCAACTGGCCGCGAGTTTCCGTGTTTTGCACGACCTCGTCGAGCAGTTCGACGAGCTTGTCGTTGCCTTCCATTTTGTTAAGCAGATTTTTTAGCTTATCGCGGGTTTCGAGAAGCTTCCTCAAGGGCTCGACCTGTTTGACGACGTTCTCCGGCTCAAAATCTTCCAGGTTCTGGAAACGCAGCTCGACGTTGAGCTGCGAACCTTCCTTGCCGCTCAGCTTGTCGTCGACGCGAAACGCCAGCCGGGGTTTGGTGCCGGCCAACACGCGGTCGAAATTGTCTCGGTCGATCTCGACAAACTTGCGCTCCTTCATCGGGGGGAGCGGCTGGTCGGGCTTGCCCGAAAAATCGCCCATGACACCGACCACGAAGGGGAGCTCCTTGAGCTGCATCGCCCCCTCGATTTCCACGTCGTAAGTGATCTGGACGCGCGGCTTACGCACGCGGTCGAGCTTATGTTGAGTGCTCTCTTTGGCCATGGGAAAAAGTCTCCATCGGGATAGGGTGGTTCCAGCATGTTACTGTTCTGGCGTGGTTATTCCAAGCAACTCGACCACTTGTCCACGGGCCGAGCTGTCTTTGATCATCTCCTGCAAGAGGCGTTCGAAGGGCATCTGCCCCCAGGCGATGGCCCGGTCGATCAGGTAGGGAACCGGGCTTTGCGGCTCGGTGCGTTTAAGGTACTCGGCGATCTCCTGCAACCGCCGAAAGGCGTCTTCGCGAGAGGTCAAAGGTCCGGCGGTTCCGGCGCGCGCCGTGCCGTTCTCCGCTGCCGGCCCCTCGGCGGCGGCCGCCTCGCCGACCCCGGCCTCGCCGGCGGCCGGCTCCAGACTAATTCCCTTGGTACGCATCAGCCGCTTGACCAGATCCAGGCAGGCGGTCAACGACTCGCGGATGGCGGTCGTGCCCGGCGCCTCGCGGCCTAGACGCTGGTCGAGGGACGCGTCGAGCCGAGCGACCTCCGCCTGGCAGCCCTGCAGGGCGTCGTGCAACGCCAGGTAATAGTCTCGCGAGGCGGCGGCCACCGCGTCGTCGAATTGCTTGGCCCGTCTGGCCGCCTCTTCCGCCCGCCTCGATGCCGTGTTGTAATCGTCGTTGCCGCCCGCTTTTGCCGCGCGGGACTCCCAGTAAAAGTAGCTGTATACTTCGCCATCGCCGCTCGCGTTGGGCGCCAGCGGCAACTCGCGCAGCAAGTTCGCCAGCCGGGCTCCTCGGTCGGGCTCGGTGAGCCACACCAGGGGGGCGATGCGCGGTTCCCAGTCCCCTTCGTCGGGACGCGGATAAAGGTTCTCCCAAAAACTCTCGATGAGGCCGTTGATCAACTTCAGACCGTCGTGCACGCCGGCGAAGCCGTGCAACTGCAAAAGGGCCTCGGTCAACCAGCCGGCGATCTGCAAATCCTTGGTGCGGGTGGCGAGCAACTCGGTCGCCCGATCGACCACGAAGTGCCAGTCGGGCTCCGCCGATCTCTCCCCCTCGAAGGCGGCCGTGTCACGCTGCTGACGGGCCTTTCTGATCTCGTCGTAGGTGGTGTCCCAACGTAAATCGACGCCGCAAGGCTCGGTCTCGGACAGCGGCGCCAGCACTCGGGCGAAATCAATCAAGTCTGGCATGACAACGATTTCGTAGCCCCTGCGGGTCAGGCCGAATCACGGCCCGACAGATACCGCAGCAGGTCAGTATAAGATGCCTTTTGGCCGGCGAAAAGCAACTTGCGACGGTGTCCACCAGCCCCTCCGGGACGGCCGTTTCTCCAGGGTGGGCTTGGTTTTAGGGAACCTTTCCGCAACAAACTCCAATCCCACTTCTCCTATTAATCGTTTTGACTGTGACATGGCCTCTGCGGGGCGATCTGCGCAGATCGCCTGGCCTGTTTGCTGATACGAGAAGCGAGGCGGGGAAAGGTCGCTCAACGGGAACCCAGATGGCATTTTTTGGACGTCGCACCAAGCCAATCGGTTTTTCCCTTCCCACTCTTCGATCCGCGCTGTGGCGTGATTAAGATGGCGGCTCATCTTGTTTTCCACCTACCGGGACACTCGCAATGCCATGGTTTCCTCTCCGCGCCGCCAAAAAGACCCGCCGAAGAACGCCGCGCGCAACAACTAGCCCAGTTTCTCTTTTCCATCCATCCTTGGAGGCGCTCGAGCTTCGCCTGTCCCTCGCGGCCGACACCTGGACGGGAGCGGTCGACGCGAACTGGAGCACTAACAACTCGGGTACGACGAATTGGAGCAACGGCGTGCCCGCTTCTGGCGATTCGCCCGTCTTTCCGGGCGGCGCAGCCCACCTGACAAACATCGACGACATAACCGGCCTGACCGTCGATTCGATCACCTTCTCCGGCGCTTCGGGCGGCTACAACCTGGGGGGCAGCAACCCGCTAACCCTTTCTTCGGGCGTAACCGCCAGCAACACGGCCGGCGCCAACACGATCAACCTGCCGCTCGTGCTGGGCGCCAGCCAGTCGTTCACGGTCGGCACGGGCGTGCTGCTCGGCGTCGGAGGAGTGGTGAGCGGCTCGGCCGCGCTCACCAAAGCGGGCGACGGTACCCTCGACCTGCTGGCGAGCGACACCTACAACGGCGGCACGACCGTCAACGCGGGAACGCTGCTCGTCGACGGGTCGACGGGGGACGTCAGCCTGACGGCGGGAACGGTGGGAGGCACCGGGACCGTGGGTGCGATCACGGCGACGGGCGGCAGCCTCGCGCCGGGCGGCGAGAACAATCCGGGTGTGCTCAACGCGGCGGCGGTCACGCTCAATTCGTCGACCACGTTCAGCGCGCTGCTCGACGGCACCAGCGCCGGCAACGGACCGGGCAAGTACAGCCAGCTCACGGCCACGGGAACCGTCGACCTCGGCGGGGCGACGCTCAGCGCTACGCTTGGTTTCGCTCTGCCGACGAACGCCTCCTTTACGCTCATCCAGTCGACCAGTGCGATATCGGGCACCTTCGCCCAAGGGACGAGCCTGACGATCGGCGGCCAGAAGTTCCAGATCGTTTACAACACGAACAGCGTCGTGCTCGTCGCAGCGAACACGAGCACGACCCTCACCCCTTCGGCCAACCCTGCCGCCGTTAACCAACCCGTGACCTTCACGGCGACTGTCGGCCCCGCGCCGGGAGCCAGCGGCACACCCACCGGCACGGTGAACTTCTATGACGGCGCGACGTTGCTTGGCTCGGCATCTCTTTCGACAGTTGGCAGCGCGCAGCAAGCCACCTTTACTACCTCGACCCTGGCGGTCGGCACGCACTCGATCAAGGCCGTCTACCAGGGCGACGCCAGTTTCAACGGGTCGACTTCGGCGACCGTGAGCGAGCAAGTCTCCACCGTCTCGACCACCACAACGCTTTTGGCGCCGCTGAACGCGATTTCGTTCGGCCAGTCGATCACGCTTACCGTGGTGGTCCAGGCGCCGGGCGGCGTCGGAACGCCGACCGGCACGGTGACGTTCTTCGACGGAGCCGCCTCGATCGGCAGCGCCAGTTTGGCCACGATCAACGGCCAGCAGCAGGCAAGCATCACCACAACTTCGCTGGCCTTCGGCAACCGCTCCTTGACGGCCGTTTATCCGGGCAACGCGACCTTCGCTGGCAGCACGTCGTCGACCGTCATCGAGCTGGTGGGCAACACCAATCAACGCTACGTCAATCAGGTCTACCTCGACCTGCTGGGGCGGGACGTCGAGCCGCAAGGGTTGGTTTTCTGGTCGGCCGCCCTGCTGACGGGCACCAGCCCCTTTATGATGACGCAGGCCATCGTCGCCAGCGCCGAGTATCACACGCGCGAGATTCAGTCGATTTTCCAGCAGTATCTCGGGCGGCCGGCGGACGCAGCTTCGCTCAGCGCGTTTGGGCAGTTTCTCTCGCAGGGGGGGACGATCGCCCAAACCAAGGCGGTCGTGCTGGGATCGAACGAGTATTACGTGCGCCACGGCAACACGCCGACCGGCTTCGCCAACGCGATCTACGAGGATCTTTTGGGGCGACCAGTCGACAGCGCCGCCCAGACGGCGATCCTGGCTCAGTTGGCTGCCGGCGCGCTGCGCTCGCAAATCGCCTCGCAGGTCATGTCTCACGGCGAATACCAGCAACGTTTGGTGCAGACCTGGTATCAACAGTTTCTCGAGCGGACCGCCGAACCGGGCGGGTTGAACTACGCGGTCGGACGTCTCGCCGCCGGCATCAGCGAGGAGCTCGTCATCGCCGCGATTATCTCTTCGCCGGAGTATTTTGATCGGCTGGGACCGTGAGGCAGCGAATCGCTGGGTAGACTGGTACGACCATGGCCTCTCCACACCGTCGTCTGATCGAGCGCGTTTTTAAATGGGTTTGCGCCCGGATCAAGGGCGGTACGGGCTCATCCTTTCCACCGGGACAAGCCCGGTGGAGAAGCGATTGTTGGTGCGGGTCGGCGTTCGCCAGTCAATTGTGCTCGCCGCGGGGACGAGCGCCGTGGAAAGCCCTCTCTCGCTCGCTGTGGATATTGAGCTGCTCCACCGCCCTCGCGCTGATTCCCCCTTCGGCCGGCCTGGGTGACGATCCGAAATCGGTCGCCGCCGTGGTCACATCCTACTTCCATAACTCTCACGCCGACGTGATCGTTAGCCGCCTGCTCGAAGGCTATACGCTCGACGGCCAGGGCGAGCGGCCCAACCTGAAACTGGTTTCGCTTTACACCGACCAGGTGCCGCTCAACGATAAGAGCCGAGAGCTAGCCGCGAGGTATGGCTTCAAAATCTACCCAAGCGTGGCTGAGGCGCTGACGCTCGGCACGGGCAAACTGGCGGTCGACGGCGTACTGCTCGTGGCCGAACACGGCGACTATCCACGCTCGCCGACCGGGCAAATCGTTTATCCCAAGCGACGACTCTTTGACCAGATCGCGACCGTCTTCCGGACCAGCGACCGGGCCGTTCCCCTGTTCTGCGACAAACATCTGGCGGACAATTGGCAGGACGCGAAGTGGCTCTACGACACGGCGAAGGAACTCGGCGCTCCGCTGATGGCCGGCTCATCGTTGCCCGTGCTGTGGCGCTACCCACCGGTTGACGTCGAACGAGGCGCCGCACTGCGCGAGATCGTCGGCGTTTCGTACCACACCCTCGACGCCTACGGTTTTCACGGGCTAGAGATGCTGCAATCGCTGGCGGAGCGACGAGCGGGCGGAGAGACCGGGATTCGAGCCGTCACCTGCGTCACGGGCAACGCGGTTTGGCAAGAGGCCGGCCGGCTCTACGACCCGGCGCTACTGGAGACAGCCATGGCCCGGCTACGCGACCGGCGCGGCGGCGGTAAGCCGCTTGCCGAAGTGGTTCCCGAGCCCGTGCTGTTTCATATCGAATACGCCGACGGCTTGATCACCAACCTGCTCACGCTCAACGGAGCGGTGGCCGAATGGGCGGCCGCTTGGCGATACACCGACGACCGAGTTGCCTCGACGCTCTTCTGGACGCAGGAGGCCCGACCGCTGATGCACTTCACCTACCTGGTGAAGGGAATTGACGCCATGCTCCAGACGGGCCGGCCCACCTGGCCGGCCGACCGCACGCTGCTTAGCTCCGGCACACTCGACTCTTTGCTGATTTCAAAAGAGCGAGGCGGCCAGAGGCTGGAAACGCCGCAGTTGCTGATTCGCTACCAAACCGACTGGAACTGGCAACAGCCCCCCGAGCCGCCTCCGGGCCGGCCCTTCACCGAGCAATAAGAGGTCGTAGCAACACGTCGCGCGCGGCCGAAACTGGCTCTGGAAAGCTCGACCGTCTACCAAGCCGATTGCTCGACGCGCTCCAAGAGCGAGTGGAGCACGTCCGGGCGAAACGGCTTGCGCAGATGCAGGTCGAAACCCGCGTCACTGGACCGGCGGCGGACTTCTTCCTCAGCATGGCCCGTAATGGCGACGAGAGCCATATTGTCCAGACCCGGCTGTTGTCGCAGCGTGCGGCCGACCTCGCAACCGTCGATGTCGGGCAGATTGAGATCGAGCAAGGCCACGTGCGGCTGATATCGACAAGCTTCGTCGAGCGCCTCGGCTCCACTACGGCAGACGCGGGCATCGCACCCCCAAAGATTGAGCGTATGCCGCAAAAGGTCGGCGCTGTCTTGATGGTCCTCCACCACCAGCACGCGCAGGTGCTTGAGCGTTTTCGGTCGCTGATTCGCCGACGTCATGAATTGACCCTCCCTGAGTTCCGCACGAGCCCATTTGTTCCGGGTGAAGCCCAGTGTTTCTGAAAGCTCGGCCAGAAATGGCCGCGGCATGATCACCTAACTCCCGACGCTGCTGCCCGCTGCTTCAATTTCAATCATAACGTCCGCCGAAATGATTGCCAGCGTTTTGCTGCGGGAAACGGATATGCAGTGCTAGCATCTTCGCTTCCCAGCAAACGGGCGGGGGTTCTCGGTTCTGTTTTCCATTTGGTGTGTTGTCCTTTGGCAGCCCGGACGAAGTGATCTGCTGCCTGTCCGAAACACGGGCGGCCGTTTCCGGGCATGGCCCACCCCTTGCCGGTGGTGGTATTCTATTAAGGGCTGCCAAACAGGGGTGGTGCGCTGCGTTTGTCGGGGCCGCCCGCCCGTTTCTGGCGGACTCCTCCAACAGTTTGATCACGTCTCTCCTTTCCGCTTTCTCATGTCCCGCATTGTCGATTTACCGCCCGCCGGCTTGCGCTCGGACGGCTGCAAGCCGGGGGGCTGGTGGCACGACGACGTCGAGCCGGGCCGCGTCGTCTGCGATCTCTGCCCACGCGCCTGCGCCCTGCGCCCCGGCGATCGTGGCTTTTGCTTCGTGCGCGAGAATCGTGCTGGGGAGATGGTCCTCTCGACCTATGGCCGCAGCACCGGTTTTTGCATCGATCCGGTGGAAAAGAAGCCCCTCAATCACTTCTACCCAGGAACGAGCATCCTCTCGTTCGGCACGGCCGGATGTAACCTGGGCTGTAAATTCTGCCAGAACTGGTCGATCTCGAAATCGCGCGAAATCGAGCAGCTTAGTGAAGAGGCGTCTGCCGAGGCGATCGCCGAGGCGGCTCAGCGGCTGGGATGTCGTAGCGTGGCCTTCACTTACAACGACCCCGTGGTTTGGGCGGAGTATGCCATCGACGTGGCCGCGGCCTGCCGCCGGGCCGGAATCAAGACGGTAGCCGTCACGGCCGGATACATCTCGCCCGCCGCCCGCGGGCCGTTTTATGAGGTCATGGACGCGGCCAACGTCGATCTAAAGGGTTTTACGGAGGAGTTCTACCACCACCTGACCCTCTCGCATCTGGAGCCCGTGCTCGGCACCTTGCGCTGGCTGAAGCGAGAAACGGACGTCTGGTTCGAGATCACCAACCTGGTGATCCCGCGGGCCAACGATTCGTTGGAGGAGATTCGCCAGATGTGCGGGTGGATCCTCGATAATCTGGGCGCAGAGGTGCCCTTGCACTTCACGGCCTTTCATCCGGATTTCCGCCTGCAAGACCGCCCGCCGACGCCCCAGGACACGCTGCTGGCCGCCTACGACGTGGCACGCTCGCTTGGATTGAAGTATGTTTACGCGGGCAACGTGCATGCTCCCCGGCAGGGGAGCACCTGGTGCCCGGGCTGCGGCGAGCTGCTCATCGAGCGGGATTGGTATGACCTGGGCCGCTATCAGCTCGACGGCGATCGTTGTCGAAAGTGCGGGACCCGAATCGCGGGCCGGTTCGACGCGCGGCCGGGCGATTGGGGCCGCAAACGGTTGCCCGTGCGAATTGCCGAGTTTGCAAGCGCCCCGCGTCGAATGCCGTCAGCCCAGGCAGCGTTCATTCCTTCCGCCGAATTAGCCAGATCGAATGCTCAGGGAGGACCGGACCGTAACGAATCCCGTATCGCGAGTGGGCCGACGATGAATGATGCGACCATGACGACCGGCGCCGTGACGGAAGGCCACCTCTCCGGTGCCCCGCCTCGCCCTGAGCTGAGCGACGACCAGAAACAATCGCTCTTGCGAGCCGCCGCCCGCGTGGTCGCAGCCACCTCCCAGGGACGCAACGTCAGCCTCGCCGACGCGGGGCTGAACGAATTCGACGCCTATCCCGTGCTGGGTGCCTTCGTCACGCTCAAACGCGAAGGCCGGTTACGAAGCTGCTGCGGCTCGATGTCGGCCTCCGTCGGCCTGGCGCAGGCCGTCTGGCACGCGGCGGTCCGTTCGGCCATCGACGATCATCGTTTTCCTCCGATCGCCCCGGGCGAGCTGCGCTATCTTGAGCTTGACGTTTGGGTGCTGCATAGCCATCGGCACGTTCAGGCCCGCGGCGACTCGCGTCGCGAGGCGGTCACCATCGGTAAACACGGATTGCAGATCGCTTGCGGCGAGAGCCGCGGTCTGCTCCTTCCCGGCGTCGCCATCGAGCACAAGCTTGACGCGGAAGGCTTTTTACAACAGGTCTGCCTCAAGGCCGGCCTGCCGCCAACCGCCTGGAAAGAAGACCACACGCTTCTCTCGACCTTCGAGGGCGATCAGATCGACGGCGTGCTGCGTGAGCATCTTGAGGACGAGCCGGGGAGCGAGGCCGTTCCGCTGACAGACGACGACCTGGCCCGCCTGGCCGAGTTCTGCCGCGGCAATATTCTGGCGGCCGTTACCGGCGCGACGCCCAACTACTATGCGTTCGGGGTCTCCGACACGAACGTCAACGGGATCGCCCTGGCTCTCGAGGACGCGACCGGAAACGTCTGGTTGCAGTCGAGCGTGCTCTCCCTGCGCAAGCTGATGCCCTTGCAATCGACGGTTTTTGCCCAGGCCGAAGAGATGGGTCGGGCGCTTGCCGCCCGAGGCGTGAACGCGGGCCGGCTGGCCGAGGTTCAGGTGAAGTTGGCCGTTCTTTTCGATCCGGCCATGCAGGGCACCGTCGCAGCGCCCGACTTGCGCGGCATCGACGCCTCGCGGCGTTCGCTCGCGGTCGTGGAAGGCAACAAATCGGCGCTGACGTGGAACCGGCAAGCTCGGCAGGGCGACCTGCTGGCCGAGGCCAAAGGGCTGGCAAACGTGACGCTGGAAGAGTCCGCGTCGATTTACAGCTTCGCCACGCGGTCGAACGTCGCCCAATTGAGCGTGGCGAACGTGCCGCGGCCGCAAGCGGGTCCGCGGGTCCGTCCGTCCGCCGTGGCCGGGAGTTTTTATCCGGGCGACTCGGAACAACTGTCGAGACTGATCGACGATTTTCTGGCGGGGCCCGCCGTCACGCCGGAGGCCTGGCCGGCGGTCATGGTGCCCCACGCGGGCCTCAAATACTCTGGACGCCTGGCGGCCGACACGCTTCGTCGAGTGACGATACCCGACACGGTCATCGTCATCGGACCCAAGCATACGCGGCTGGGGGTCGATTGGGCGGTTTGGCCCGGTGAAGCCTGGTCGATCCCCGGCGCCGTCATTCCGGCCGACCCAGAGCTGGCCCGCCAACTGGCGACAACCATCCCCGACCTGCAGCTCGACGCGGCCGCCCACCAACAAGAACACGCGATTGAAGTCGAGCTTCCGTTTATCGCCCGCCTGGCGCCCGGCGCGCGGGTCACGGGCATCGCCATCGGATCGGGCAACCTCGCCAGTTGCCGCCAATTTGCCGAAGGGCTGGCCGCCTGCCTGAACGGCCGGCAACAACCGACACTGCTGGTGATCTCCAGCGACATGAACCACTTCGCATCCGACGCCGAGAACCGCCGGCTCGACGAAATGGCGCTGGCCGCCCTGGAGAAGCTCGACGCGCAGGCCCTTTACGACACGGTGACTCGCCATCACATTAGCATGTGCGGCGTGTTGCCCGCAGTGATCGTGATGGAGACGCTCCGGCGACTCGGCACGCTCACCCGCTGCTGCCGTGTCGGCCACGCGACTAGCGGCGACATTACGGGCGAGCGCAGCCGCGTCGTCGGCTACGCCGGCGTGCTGTTAGGCTAACGGAAAGAGCCAAGGAGTTTGATGGCAGTCGATACGCCGGCGAGGATCGCGGTGCTCGGCGCCGGGCCGATCGGCCTGGAGACGGCCCTTTACGCGCGTTACCTCGGATACGACGTCGACATCTACGAGCAGGGCCAGGTAGCCGAGAACGTGCTTCGCTGGGGGCACGTGCGGCTCTTCACCCCCTGGCGAGACAACGTGTCGCCCCTGGGGCTGGCGGCGCTTTCGGCGCAGAGCGAGTCGTGGCGGCCGCCCGACGGCGACGCCCTCCTGACGGCCCGCCAGTTCGCCGAGGAGTATTTGCTGCCCCTGGCCCGTTCCGACCTGCTGGTTGACGGCCTGCGGACGCACACGAGGGTCGTGGCCGTCGGCCGCCCGCGTCAGCTAAAAGGGGACAACGTGGGACGGGAAGCCCGCGAAGAAGACGATTTTCGGGTTCTGCTGCGCGACCAAGCCGGGAACGAGTCGGTTGCCACGGCCGACGTGGTGATCGACGTCTGCGGCACCTACGGCCATCACAACTGGTCGGGGCGGGGTGGCATCCCCGCTGCCGGAGAGATGGCGGCGAGCGGCCAGATCGAATACGGCTTGCCCGATATCCTGGGACGCGACCGAGAGCACTATGCCGGAAAGAACGTGCTCGTCGTAGGAGCTGGATACTCGGCCGCGACGAGCGTCCTGTCGCTGGCCGAGTTGGCCGCGGCCATTCCCGGCACGCACGTCGTGTGGATCACTCGCCCGGCACCGACCGCCGGCCAAGCTGTCCCGCTCGCGATCATCGACAACGATCGCCTGGTCGAGCGAGATCGCCTGGCCCGCGCGGCGAATGCCCTGGCCGGCGGCACATCGAGCGCGGTGGAATACCGGCCGGGCGCGATGATCGAGGCCATCGATCGCTCGGCCGCACACGGGCGGCTCTTGGTGCGTCTTTCGAGAAATCACGATGAAATCGTCGCAAGCCGCGATGAAACGGTTGAAGTCGATCGCATCATCGCCAACGTCGGTTACCGCGGCGACAGCCAGATTTACCGCGAGTTGCAGGTGCACGAGTGCTACGCCGGCGGCGGGCCGATGAAGCTGGCCGCCGCGCTGGCGGGCAGCACTTCGGCCGACTGTCTCGATCAGTCGCCGCACGGAGCGCAGTCGCTTTTGACCACCGAGCCCGATTTCTACATCCTGGGATCGAAGAGCTATGGCCGCAACCCGCGGTTTCTGCTGTCGATCGGTCTGGCGCAGATTCGCGACCTGTTTACCATCATCGGGGACCGGGCCGATCTGGATCTGTATCGGACGGTATAGTGGTACGCACACGTCGTGTGCCGTTAAGCTTTGGGCAAGTCGGCTGGCAATCGTTGCGCGGCGACGGCACAAGGGAGCGCGCCTGCTACTTTTGCTGGGACTACGAGATTCGAACCAACGCGATGGAACCGCCGAACGCACCACAGGTGCACCTCTCCAACCTCGATCATCTCTGGTTCCAGGTGACCGGCACGCTTTGCAACCTGACGTGCCATCATTGCTTCATAAGCTGCAGCCCCAAGAATGATCGCTTCGGCTTCCTCTCATTCGACGACGTACGATGGTGCCTGGAGGAATCAAAGGGGTTCGGGGTCAAGGAGTATTACTTCACGGGGGGCGAACCGTTTCTGCACCCGGAAATCGTGCCGATGCTGGTCGAGACGCTGCGGTTCGGTCCGGCCACGGTCCTCACCAACGGCACCGTCCTGAAAGACGAGTGGCTTGTCACACTGGCCACCGCCGATCGCGAGAGTTTATACAGCCTAGAATTTCGCGTCTCGATCGACGGGTTTTCGGCCGAGACGAACGACCCGGTGCGCGGGGCGGGGACGTTTGAGCGGGCCATGCAGGGCGTGATACTGCTTGTCGACCACGGGTTTCTGCCGATCATCACGGCCGCCCGCGTCTGGCCCGACTCGGCGGAGCCCGATGTGGTCGACCAGTTTCTGGCGATGCTGCGCGCCCGCGGCTACGAGCGCCCGCGGCTGAAAATCCTCCCCGTGCTGCGGCTGGGCGCCGAAACCGAACGAACGCACGGCTACGACGACAGCGAGCGTATCGACGCGCGGATGATGGAGGGGTTCGACGCGAGCCAGCTCATCTGCGAGCACAGCCGGATCGTGACCGACCGCGGCGTGTATGTTTGCCCCATCCTGATCGACTCTTGGCAGGCCCGGCTGGGCAACACGCTGGCAGAATCCTTCGGCCCCTACCCCCTGCGTCACGGGGCGTGCTTTACGTGCTACCAGCACGGAGCCATTTGTTCCAACCCGTCGGCTGTCGGTTGGAATAAGAGAGTGTGATGTCCGCCGAGGATATTCTTCCTTTCGCCCGTCTGCCATTGAGTACGTGATGGGAGAACATGCTAGCATGGCAGTATGGGAGAGCGAGAAGAACCCCCGGTTCCGCTGTCGCAATGCTCGTCTTCGATCGTTCGTCTGAAGGGCGTCGGCGACTGGCCGAATATCTCAACTCAAGGCCGTTTCCGCCGGTGGCATGGTTCATAAAGCGAGAGTCTCGCCCGGCCTCGTGACCGAACGGGAGCACACCCCATGTCGTCCGAGTTCGCCAGTCAAGAGACGGTCGGCGGCGATTTTGGGCGACGATCCCGGCATCGTAGGACCAAAGCGCCGATTCATGCGTCGGTACCGTTCCAGCCCAAAGGCGAAGTCCGCCGAGCCGGCTTGACGCTCGTCGAGTTGCTCGTGGTCATCGGGATCATCGCGTTTTTGCTCGCGATGCTGCTGCCGGCAATACAAACGACCCGGATGACGGCTCGCCGCAGCCAGTGCAACAACAATCTCAAGCAAATCGGGCTAGGCTTGCAGAACTATGCGGACACTAATAAGAGCTTCCCCTACGACGCTCTCTGGGGAAGATATCCCAACAACAACTCCGGCACGAGCGGCAACACGAAGCAGGCGGCTTATCATTATCCCTGGAGCATAATGATCCTGCCCTTTGTCGAATCGACCCCCACTTACAACGCCATCAACAAACGGACTGCGATCTGGAACCAGAGCCCGCAGTATGGCACAGGCGGCGCTGCGAAGCAGAACCCGCCGGGTTATTTCGGCTATATTCAGTCGCAAGAGCGCCCGCCCTATCGCTGCCCGTCCGACGCAACGTTTACCGGGCCGAGCGACTTGCCCAGCTTGTGCATGTGGACCAACTACGCCGGCAGTGTCGGCGTGGGATTCTATTCCGCTGCGCCGAACGAGAGTTCACCCGGCGAGAGCCGGACGACGGCACCTGTTCGGACGAGGGGATTGTTCGCCTTTAACGATCCAAGCAACTTTGCCTCGATCAAAGACGGCACGTCGCACACAATCGCCGTTGCCGAGGTGACCGCGTGCAGCGTGGCTGCACCGACGGCAACGGACACATACAATAGCAGGCTCAAGGACGATCTGCCCTTTGCCGCCGATTCGGATCAGCCGCAACCGGAAGTCTGGAACCTGCCGGGGTCAACCAGACCCTGGTCGCCGCAGAGCTTGCTCGCGTTCGGAGTGGGCAGGCCGCGGTCGTACCTGACGACGGCGCCAGGCAGTTCGACTTACGTGCCCATGGTTTTTCGCTCCGCAATGATCGCCCTGACCGAGAGCGTCACGGGGAGCGGCCCCTGTTCGGTGCCAAACACCTACACCTCGGCCCAGGGAGGAACGTGTGCAAGGGCGAGCGGTGCCAACGCGGTAGCCGGTTTTGAGCTGGCCGGCAAAGCGGGCCCGTCGCCGATTGTCGGTATCGCTCCCCTGTACAACGCCCTGTATGGTCCGAACTACAATTGGCCCGGTCCCGACAGCAATCATCCCGGCGTCGTAACGGTCGTCTTCGCCGACGGACATACTGGGGCCATTCAGAACAGCGTCACGTTCGCAGTCTGGGCCAGTCTGAACACGCGCCAAGGCCAAGAGAAGCTCACGGAAGACTTCTGATCGAGACCGTCTTCATCGGGTCTCAACTTGCGTCGGCACGCTGCCTGCCGTAGGCGTCCGCTACCTTCAGGGCGGCGACCACCGCGTCTGGCGTCACGGGGAGCGGCTCGTGGTAGATTGTCTCCCCCTCTGCACAGGCCCGCTGGGCGACGATGTGTAGTTCGTCGTCGCTAATATCCTTCAAACCGATTTCCGCCAGCGTCGTGGGAAGTCCGACCGCTTCACAGAAAGTGTAAATGTCGTCGATGAGCTTCGCCGGCCGGCCGGCCAGAAAGAGTCCGGCAAGCACGCCGATCGTGACCTTCTCGCCGTGCTGATAACCGTGCGTGCCGCCGAGCATCGTCAGGCCGTTGTGAATGGAGTGGGCGGAGGCCAGCCCGCCGCTTTCAAAACCCAGACCACTATGCAGCGTGTTCGCCTCCACAACGTGTTCCAAAGCGGGCGTGACGACTTTGCTGCGGCAGGCGAAGACGGCTGCGGGGCCATATTCGAGAATCGTGTCGTAGCACAGCCGGGCGAGCGCGACCGCCGCCAGCGTGCTGGCGCCGCCGCATTGGTTCGTCGCGTGACTCTGCCGGCAGGCGTCGGCTTCCAGCCAGGTCGAGAGGGCGTCGCCCATGCCGGCAACAAGAAAACGGACCGGCGCCGCGGCGATTACCGCCGTGTCGACGAGCACCAGGTCGGGATTGCGCGGTAGGAACAGGTACCGCTCAAAGGCGCCGTCGGTCTTGTAGATTACCGACACGGCACTGGTCGGCGCGTCGGTGGAAGCGATGGTGGGCACAATCGCCACCTTGGCCCCGGCCCGGTTGCCGACGGCCTTGGCCGTGTCGATCACCTTGCCGCCCCCGATGCCGACGACCACGTTGCAACTCTCGCGGGCCGCGATCGCTGCGAGGCGGTCGATCTCCGCGTCGCAGCACTCGCCGTCGAATCGCTCGACGTTCACGTGCAGCTTTTCCCGCCAGGCCGGCAATCGGTCGGGCAAGACCGTTTGCGCCGCCGTCCCGCCAGCGACCATCAGGGCCCGCTGACCGAGACGCGCCAGCTCTTCGGCCAGGCGATCGAGCGCGCCGCCGCCTTGGACATACCTTCCGGGAAAAACCGCCGTCTGCAGCATGAAAAAAGCTCCACTCAAAAAACCAGCGGCCAGATTTTAGCCGAAAGACGCGGGAATTGGAAAACGCCGCAGCCGGTGGTGCTACCATCTGAGCCGCTGTCGCGATTCTCCGGGCGTCGGTCTAAGGGAAGTGGCAGAGATTGGCAGGAAGTGGCAGGGCGGGCGATAATAAATTGATCTTGGCCGGCCGCCCGAGCGCGGCGCGGTCGTCGATTTCCCACCCAGGTAACGTTTCACCCATGACGAACGCCCAAACGTGCCGGCGGCTGGATGAGTCGGGCTACGTCCTGATGCCGGGCTTGATGGAACTCGACTTGCTGAGCCGGCTTCGCCAGAGAGTGGAGGAACTGCTCGCGTCGGAAGGAGACGCCGCGGGAAGCGAGTTCAGAACCGAGCCGGGCGCCCGGCGGCTGGCCAACCTGGTGAACAAGGGAAGCGTCTTTCGCGAGATCATCGTTCACCCCGTCGTGTTGCCGCTGGTCAGGCACGTTCTGGAAAACGCGAAACTCAGCAGCCTGAACGCCCGGTCGGTCAACCCCGGCTGGGACAAGCCTCAGCCGCTGCACTGCGACATGGGCGCTCTGCCCGACGAGCAGGGCCCGTGGGTCTGCAACACGGTGTGGATGCTCGATGATTTCACCGAGCACAACGGCGCGCTGCGCGTCGTGCCCGGTTCGCATCGCGGCCATCGCCTGCCGCAAGACGCGCTCGCCGATCCGCTAGCGGACCACCCTCAGCAAACGGTGATCACCGCCCCGGCCGGCTCGGTGATCGTCATGAACGCCCACCTGTGGCACGGCGGGATGCCCAACCGGACTTTCCGACCGCGCACGGCCGTGCACGCCTTTTACTGTCGCCGCGACAAACCGCAACAACAGTACCAGAAGTCGCTGCTCGACGCGGAACTGCAGAGAACCCTGCCGCCCGAATTGCGGGAACTACTTGCCTTGGACGACCCGCTCAACGACGATCTCTCGAATGAGACATTCACGCGAAGCGGGTTTCTCGTCTGAGACAAATCCTATGAAGTTCGTCACTTTTTCTCTGGCCGTTCTCGTAATCTCTGCGGGGGCGACGGCGCATGCCGACCAACCCGCCGACCCCCCGCGGGTAAGCGATCCGCGGCTGGAAATCGTCTCCTTCGCGCAAGCGCCCGACATCCGCCATCCGATCAACCTCGATTTCGACCGCCGCGGCCGAATGCTGGTGATCGAGAGCCACACCCACTTTCGTCCGGCCCAGTACGACGGCCCCGAGCACGACCGCATTCGCATGCTGGAAGACACCGACGGCGACGGCCGCGCCGACGGCTTTGGCACGTTCTTCGAAGGCACGACCTTCACGATGGACCTGGCCGTCCACCACGACGGCAGCGTCTACGTGGCGACTCGCAGCGAGATTATGCGGTTGGTGGACGCCGACGACGACGGCGTGGCCGACCAGCCGCAGCCGATCGTGCGGCTGGAAACCAAGGGGGACTACCCGCACAACGGCCTGTCGGGCCTGGCGTTCGACTTCGACGGCAACCTCCTCTTCGGACTGGGTGAAAACCTGGGGGCGAGCTACCGGCTCGTGGGCAGCGACGGCGCGGCCCTCGTCGGCGAGGGGGAAGGAGGAAACATCTTCGCCTGCACGGCCGACGGGAAACAGCTTCGCCAGGTCGCGACCGGCTTCTGGAACCCGTTCGGCGTGACGGTCGATGTCTTCGGCCGCATGTGGGCCATCGACAACGACCCGGACGCCATGCCCCCCTGCCGCCTGCTGCACGTCGTCGAGGGGGGAGATTACGGCTACCAGTTCCGCTACGGACGATCGGGCCGGCATCCCTTTCAGGCCTGGAACGGCCAACTCCCCGGCACGCTGCCGATGGCGGCGGGCACGGGCGAGGCGCCGTGCGAGGTGCTGAGCTACGAGTCGGACGGGCTGCCGGCCGAGTATCTTGGCAAGCTGCTTGTGACCTCGTGGGCCGACCACCGCGTCGAACAATACTCGCTCAAGCCGCGCGGCTCGTCGTATGAAGCCGAGCGACATCCGTTCGTGCAGGGCGGCAGCGAATTTCGCCCCGTGGGTCTGGCAGTTGCGCCCGACGGCTCCCTGTTCGTGAGCGACTGGGTTCGCAGCGACTACACGCTGCACAACCAGGGGGCGATCTGGCAGATCCGACCGCGCTTGCCCGCCGGGAGGTCACGGGCTGACGATCCTCGGCAAGCATTGAAAAGCGGCCACCGGCTGCTGCGAGAAGCCGCCGCGAGACGCTTGAAAGACCAGGACGACGCTTCGCGACGGCTCTTGCAAGAATCGCTTGGCGACGGCGAAGTGCGGGTGCGAGCCACGGCCGTGTCCGCGCTGGCCGGCGTGCCGGCCGCGCGCGACGATCTCAAAAAACTTGCCGAACACGATCCGGATGACGCGCTGCGGGCTTACGCCGTGCAGGCGCTCGTCGCGCAGGGCGAATCGATGCCGGATTGGTTGGAAGCCAAACAACCGGCGGCGGTGCGGCTGGCGGCCGTGGAATCGCTCAGCAAGCCGGCCGATGCGCCGCGTCTGATTGAGTTACTCGAAGCGGACGACCCCTTTTTGCGCAGTGCGGCGGCGCGCGAGCTGGCTCGATTACCTCAGGCGCTCGAATCCATCGACGTGAGCGACTTACCGTCGCGCACCCGCATGGGCCTGCTGCTGGCCCAGCGAGCCGCCGGCAGCGACGAGGCGGCGGTTGTCAATCGTTGGCTCAGCGATCCCGACGAAGAGGTCCGCTTTCTGGCCGTCAAGTGGATCGCCGATCGCCGGCTGTCTGAAGTACGTCCACAAGTGGCGGCGGTCCTGGCCGGGTCAAGCTTGACCGTGCGGATGTACCAGGCATACGCGACCGCCCTGAGCCGGATCGACGGCCGGGAAGTGAGCGACGCCAGCCTGGCCGAGCATTTTGTTTCGCTGGCGGCCGACGAGCAGGCGCCGGCCGTCCGCCGCCTCGCCGCCTTGCGGCTGGTTCCGTCGACGAACGAACGGCTCACGATCGACCTGTTGAGCCGGCTGGCGAACCACGCCGACGCGAGCCTGCAACTTGAGGCGGTTCGGGCCCTGGCGGAGCATCCCAAGGGCGAGCGGTTCGCCGTGCTGGAAGAGATTGCACGCGATGCGTCGCGTAGCGACGAGCTGCGGGCCGAGGCGCTGGTTGGTCTAGCGGCTCGCTCGCCCGCGCCGATCAGCCTGCTTATGGATCTGGCCCTGGGCGAGCGTCCGGGGCTGCGCGACGAGGCGCTGCGTGCCTTGACGCGAGAGTCGCTCACCGAGGACCAGCGCCGTGCCGTCGCGGAACTCGCCCGCCAGCATCCAGAGGCAGCGACGCTTGCGGCGCGCGTGTTAGGCGAGCCTGCCGGGCAACGCCCGCCGCACACCAACCTGGAAGCCTGGCTTCAGCGGCTCGATGGGCTGGCGGACACCGCGGGGCCGGCCGACGCCGCGGCAGGAAGGCGAGTGTTTTTTCATCCCAAGTTGGCCGGCTGTTTCCGTTGTCATCGCGTCGACGGACGGGGCCGCGAGATCGGACCCGACCTGAGCGTCATCGGCCGCACCGAGCGGCGGCACCTGCTCGAATCGATCCTGCAGCCGAGCAACCTTGTCCCACCCCACTACCAGGTCTGGCAAATGGAGCTCGCCGACGGCCGCACGCTCGCCGGCATGCTGGTGCGCACCTACCTCGACGAGTACACCTACGTTGATCCGAAGGGAGATCTCTTTCAGGTGCGCACGACCCAGATCGTCGACAGCCGCCCCGCGCCCCAATCGATCATGCCCACCGGCATGGTCGATCAACTTACCGATCGCGAGCTGCGGGACTTGCTGGCCTATCTGGGCGAACGGCGGTAGCCTGCTGACCGACGCTCTCGCTGGGCGGCTTCCTGACACCGCAGTGCCAACATGAATTCCAGATCTTTTTCCATTCTGTTGATGTTCATCTCGTTCGCCTCATTCAACACGATCGAGGCGGAAGACGAGCTGCGCGAAGCGCCGGAAATTCGACAGATTCGCGCCGGCAGGAACGACGGGCTGTTTTCCATCAAAGGGTTGCCCCAGCATTCGTATTCAATGAATGTCGAATACGAAAATGGCATCGTCGTTCCTCTTCGCTGCCTGGGAACGGTGGGCGTTATTATCAAGCCGAAAGGGGTGGTCGATGCCGATCGCCGTTGGATCTGGGATTCCAACCTCTTTCTGGCCCTCGATTGGACCGATGCCGGCGGCGTCGTACACCGCCATCCGCTGGAGAGAGCGCTGGAGCGAGGCTTTCACGTCGTGGGCATCGACGTCGGAGCGAGCCTGGGCTCACCCGCCGGCGCGGAGATCTATCAGAGGTTCTATGAATTGATCACGGCCAAATACCGACTGAACCGACGTGCGCGGATGATCGGACACAGCAACGGCGGGTTGATCACCCTCGGTTGGGCCTTCCGGCACCCGGACGAGGTCGACCGAATTCTCGGTATTTTTCCGGCGACCGACTTGCGAAGTTGGCCCGGCATCGACCGCGCTTTTGGACCAGGCCGAATCACGCCTGCCGGACTGGCCTATGATATGGAGAACTCGGACCAGGCAACTTTGACGAAGTTCAATCCAATCGACAATCTTGAACCTTTAGCACGGACCGGGGTGAAGATCTATCACATCCACGGCACGGCCGACGATGTGGTTCCGATCGGTCCGAACTCCGAGGAGTTCGCTCGACGCTATCGCGATTTGGGGGGCAGCATGGAACTAGAGAGGGTCGAGGGCGGCAAACACGGCGGCCCCGAGTTCTACCGTTCACAAAG
Organism: Pirellulales bacterium; assembly: GCA_035550375.1. GTDB lineage: Bacteria > Planctomycetota > Planctomycetia > Pirellulales > JAICIG01 > DASSFG01. Next base: position 117,159 of record DASZPH010000115.1, read on the forward strand.
AGCGGTGGAGTTTCTGCTGGAGTAATCACCGCTCTGCAGTTTGAAGCCCCTCCGCTTCTAAGCAACGGCACACGGCGTGTGCCTGCTTTTTTACGGCAGGAAGGTCTCGGCGGCATTAAAATACTGACCCGTCTGAAGCATGTTGCTGATCACCTGCTGGTAGGGCGCTTGCGAAGCCAGTTGGCTAAAGAAGAGGTTCTGGGCGTTGGCCGTCAGGTTGCCCTGGAAGTAGAGCTCGTTCCAGCCTCCATCTGTCAGAGCGGCCAAGGCCGAATCGGTCGGATTGTCGATCAGCAAACGATCGGCTTCGCTGGAACCCAAAAATGCCTGCACGGCGTTGACCGTGTTGGCACTGCCCGCCGTGAGCTGATTGACCCAGTAGGTCTCGCCCCCGGCATCCGCGGCGCGGCCGAGCAAGTCTTGATAGAGCCCGTCGACAAAACCTTGGGGCGTGCCGCCGTGCTCGGCCACGTATTCAGGCGAGCTGATGACTTCACTGATCACCGTCTGCTCGCCAATTCCTGCGGAAAGCTGCCCGACGAAGAACTGCAAACCGCCCGAGTCGGCCAGGCGGTGCAGGAAGTTTTGATAAACCAGCTCCACAAAGTGCGCCTGGTATTCGTTCGAGCCCAGGATCGCCTGCACGAGCAGGTTCTGTTGCAAGATCGGATTTGAGCCCGGCGCCTGAAGGAACGAGAGCCAGTAGGCCTCGCCGCCTGCGTCGGGGTTGCGGTCAAGCAGCTCGCGGTACAGGTTGCTGATGAAGGTGGCGTCCGTGTTGTCACCCGGCTGACCCGGCAAATAACCCACGACACCCCCGCCCGACACGGTGACGGTGGCGGTCGCCGCGCTGGAAGCACTGTCGTTGGGCGACGTGGTCGTGTAGCTGGCCGTATCGCTGATCGTGCCCGCCCCGCTGGCCGTGGCGGTGAAGGTGATCGTGGCGCTCTGCCGGCTTGTGAGCAAACCGAGGTCGACGGTCAAGGTGCCACCGCTGACGGAAATCGTCCCCTGGGTGGTCGAATCGGAGACGAGCGTCAACCCAGGCGGCAGGACGTCGGTAACCACCAGGCTGTCCGCGTCGCCCGTGCCCGTGTTGTGCACGGTTATGGTGTAGGTGATGGTTAGGCCGATAAAGGGGCTCGCGGGCGACGCCGCGTTGGAGATGACGACATTCGCATCGCCTCCGCCGCCGCCACCCCCGCCGCCGCCCCCGGCGCTCACGGTAACGCTGGCCTGCGCGATGCTGCTCGCCGGATCGACGACACCCGAGTCGGTGGTCACGATGGCCGTGTTCTGCAACACGCCAGTCTGGCTGGTCGTGACCATGACGGTGATGGTCGCGCTGGCGCCGCCGGCGAGAGTGCCGATGTCGTCCGTGACATAGCCGTTCGACGAACTCACGGTTCCGACGGTCGCCGAACCGGAGGAAAACTGCTCAGCGCTGGGCAACAGGTCGGTGACGACGACGTTGCTGGCGGCCTGGCTGCCGGTGTTCGTCACGGTGATGGTGTAGGTGATCGTCGCGCCGAGCAACGCCGAAGTGGGCGAGGGAGTCTTGGCGATCGAAAGCGTGGCCGCCGTAGCCGGTGTGGTGGCGACCGTCGCGAGATCGGTGGCGCTGTTGTTCGACGTGTTCGGATCGCTGGTCGTGGAGCTTACGCTGGCGGAATCGGTAAGGCCGCCAGCCTGCATGGGCATGACGATCAGAGTGAGCGTCGCCGTTTGTCCGGCGCCGAGCGTCCCCAGGTTATCGACGACGGAGCCGCCGGATACCGTCACGGTTCCGGTTGATAATGCGCCCGCCCCGCTGCCAACGACCGACGCCGCCGAGACCAACGTCACTCCCGCCGGAAGCGTATTGCTGATCTGAACTCCACTGGCGGCAAAAGAATTGCTCGTGTTGGTGACGGTCACGGTGTAGGTGAGCGCCTGCCCCGGCACGATCGCCCCGTTGTTCGTCGAGTGAGCCAGCGAGATCGCCAAATCGGCGGGGCCCGTGGTCACCGAGCCCTGACCGAGCGTGTCGCTGCCCGCGATCGTCGCCGGATTGACCACGCCCGAGTCGGTGGTGGCCACGGCCGTGTTCGTGATCGATCCGGTGGCGGTCACGGTCGCCGTGACGTGCAGAACCTCCGTTTGTCCGGGGGCGAGGTTGCCGATGTTGTCGGTCACGACGCCGTTGGCCTGGGTGATCGTGCCCAGCGCGGCGTTGCTGGAAACGTAACTTTCCGCGGCCGGCAGCATGTCGGTGAGCACGACGTTCGTGGCCGAATTGGCGGGGCTCTGGTTCTTCACCGTGATGGTGTAGGTAACCTGCTGTCCGATGTTGACGCTCGCCCCGTTGGCAGAGTCGGTCTTGGTAACGACCAAGTCGGCCGCGCTGGACGGCACCGCCGTGCCGCTGGCGGAGCTGTTGGTAGAAACGCTGGCGGCCGTATTCGTCACGCCGTTGTCCGTGGTGGCGATGGCCGTGTTGGCCAGTTGTCCGGCGACCGTGGGAGTCACCACGAGGGTGAGCGTCACGCTCTTGCCGCCAGCCAGGCTGCCGATTTTGTCGAGCACCGAGCCGTTGACATAGGTCACCGTGCCAAGCGCCGTCCCGCCCGAGGTCGTCCCCGAACTCGACTGGGCCGAGACGAACGTCAGATCGCCGGGCAACGGATCGGTGAGCAGCACGTTGCTGGCGGTGGTCGAGCTCAGATTGGTCAGCGTGATCGTATAAGTCAGCGCCTGCCCCAGGTAGGCGGATGAGGCCGAGCTGGATGTGCTGACCGAAAGGTCGACCGCGCTGGCGCCGGAGGCAGGTGTCAAACTCTTGCTCGATATCACGGTCGTGAGGTTCGACACCCCCGAATCGGTCGTGGCGACGGCCTGATTCACGATCGGCGTGGTCGTCAGCGGCGTCATCCACAGCGTGATGGTGGCGCTTTTGCTCTGACCCAGGTCGCCCAATTCGGCGCTGATGTATCGGTCGGAATCGTCCTGGATATGGATCGCGCCCTGACTTGCGGTTGCGTAGAGAAACGCCGCGCCTGCCGGTATCTGTTCCCAGAGTGTGACGTTTAACGCGGGACCGGCTCCGATGTTGCTGACGGTGATCGTATATTGGCCGGCCTGGCCCACGAGAAGCGACGCGGGTGCGGCGGTGCTCACCAGGAGCGTCGCCGCGCTGCCGGGATGATTGACGGTCGTGTTTTGCGTTTGCCCGTTGTTGGCCAGGTTGGTGTCGCCGTTGGAGTCGGTGGCAAAGGCCAAGGCGGTCAGCGAGCCGGTCGCCGTCGGCATCACGTCGATCACGACCGTTTCGCTCTGCGCGGTGCCGAGGCTGCCCAGCGAGGCCGTCACCACGCCGTTGTTGTCGGTGACATGACCGACGTTCTGCCCAGAAACCGCGGCCGAGACAAAGACGACGCCGGCGGGCAGCGCGGTCGTGAGCAGGGCGTTCTGGGCCTCGTTGCTCGAGTTGTTGGCGACCGTGAACGTGTACCGCAGATCCTGCCCGGTCACGGCCGTCGAGGGACTCGAGCTGCCGGAAACCTGCAGGTCGGCGCCCAGCGTCGCGCTGGTGCCGGTCGTGGTGCTGCTTTCCGTCACGATCGTGGCGTTGGTTGCCTTGGCGGAAACCTGGTTGGTCAGCGTCGTTGCCGAGTTGGGCGTCATCTGAACGTCGACCGTTACGGTAGCGCCGGGCGCCAGGTTGCCGAGTTGGGCCGTGATGACACTTCCCGCCTCGCTGACGGTTCCGGTTGAGGTTGAGGCTGCGATCAAGTCGACGCCGACCGGCAGCGTGTCGGTGACGGTGACGTTGATCGCCGCCGTGCTGCCGATGTTGGTGATCTGATAGGTATCGTCAAGCAGTTGCCCGATGGCGGCCGTATTCTGCACGATGCCCGTCTGCTGGATCTGCAGTTGGGCCGTGAGCAAGGCACGCGTTTCAAGCGGTTCAGGCGACGCCAGCCTGGGCCGGCGACGTCGCCGCCCCTGCCATCCCTCGCCGTGCCAATTCCACCTGCCAGCAAACCGTTCCAACCAAGAGAAACGCATCGTCATTTTTCCAGAACCGGGAACCAATGGTCCGGCGACGGGGCTGGTCGCCGAACCGGGGACGCTCACGCGATCGAACTGCCGCCCACAGACCCTGACACGAGGAACTGCGCAAGCTGCACGGATTATGCAGAAAGGGTGCCAGATCTCATTCTGATTGCGGCGACTGGCACGTCAAACGAAATGAAGCGTATGAGGCGCTTGGCGCTGGTCGAGGAAATCCGAGCATCCGGGCGAGAGCTAGACAGGCCCTTGAATGCGCTAACGTGAATTTTCGCAGGAACTTGCGTCGGCGTTCCGGAGTCGCACGGGGCGGCGAAGAGGTCTCGCCTCGTGGGCAGGCATGGAGGGTCCGCGGCTCGATGCAGGTAGAAGGTCGACCGACTTGTGGCGGTCTACTCTACAACGATGTGCAGCAGAATCGACCAGGCACAAAACCTGCGCTTCGGGTTAAGTTAACGCCCGCGGGTCGGGGGCGCGGCGACGTCTTCCAGCAGTTGCGCCATGGCGCGAAGCCCGTCGCCCGGCCGCCAGCCGGCGGGCGGGGAAGATCGAGGGGCCTGCCGCCAGGTGTACTGATTCGTGTGGCCGTGTGAAAGCGAAGACCCTACCGACGGCCCGTTGCCGGCCGGAGACGTCTCGCTGGACGCGAGCGGGCTGCGGGCCGTGCCCACGGTCGGCGTGAGGGCCGACTCCTCGATGGCGCCGATAGACGGTCCAAGCAAAAACCAAGTGGCGAGCAGTACCAGCGCGATGTTCGCGCGAAGGCTTAATAGGCGCTTTCTCGCGGCCGGATCCGTGGTCGGGGACTCGGTCAGCAGCCACACCACGCCCACGAGGGCCGCGATCAGCAACAGGTTGAGCGTGGGAGAAATCTGCCAGCCGTCCGGTCCGCGCCGCATCTGTTGATGCAGCCATCCAGAGAGGAACGATCTGGCGGCCAAAAAGTCTGCCAGGGTTACGATCGCCGACAGGGCACCGACAACCGTAGCCAACCTCGACACAAGCACCTCTTCTTCCTGGCCCGCGCGACGGGCAAGCGTGTCGCCAACCGCCGCTGCCGGAAACCGACTCTCTACCGCCAACTCCAAGAATTCTTCAGCATGGGGCCGTGAAGTCAAACCTTGCGTCGCGATAATTGGCGCATCTTGCTTTCTCGCGGTTCCACCGGATCGGCTACGTGAGGAGCAAGGGCCAGCGAGAGTTTGCCGACGGCGGGGAGTTTAACGAACTCGAAAAGCTGCCTTGGCGGGGACCAGTCGTGGCCCGCGCCGCCGTGGCGCAGCAGAGGAATCCGATCGCCCTCGCTCACGCTTCGGGCTTGGTGTGGGTCAGCGAGTCATCCGCACTACGGACGACTGCGTGGGCGGGGTGTTGCCAAAGCGCCCTGCGGCTTCGGCCGCTTTGCGGACGTCAGGTGACGCGAGTCTTGACTGCGGCGTTCGCTGGCCAACTGTTTGACGAATTCGGGCGAAGCCCGATCGAGGACGATAATCTCGCTTTTGGCCCGCGGATCGGTCAGTGAGCGGACGATGCAAATCACTTCGGCCCCTTCGCTGCGCCGGCCGATTTCGCCAAGCGTGGCGGCCTCTTGAGGCGTGAGGGCGCTCGCCCCTTCGCTTGTCGGCAGCAGACCTGACCCGAAACGGTCGCCGGCGGGAGGCGGCATGGCGGCCGGCATCGAAGGAGGCTCGACCGCGACGGCGGCCAGCACGTTGCCGCTGGCCGGATCGGCCGGCTCCAGACACATTTCGCGCAGCCCCATCCGCTCCAGCTCTTTGTGAATCGGATCGATGGCCGCATACAGACCCTCGTTCTCGCTCGGGTCGGCGGCGTTGCAAACGCCGATGAGCTGGCCGTCGGACGTAAACAGGCCGCCGCCGCTGCGCCCCTGGTCGGGCTGTCCGGCGACCGAGAACGTGGCGGGGCCCAGGAACTTGTTGATGGCCGTAATGCGGCTGATGCGGGCGGTCGGGTTCTCACCGTGGTTGCAGCCGATGTTGACCACGGTGCTATTCTGAGTCACCCGGCTGGCCGTCGCCACGCGGGCCGCCCGCACGGGCACACCCGGGCGAAAGCTGACCAGCCCAACGTCGCTCTTCAAGTCGTAGCTCAGCACGTGTCCCGCCAGGTTCTGCGGAGCGTTCGGTCCGAACAAGTCGACCGTCACGGGCCCTTTCCCTTTCGAGTCGCGAAAGACGTGGCCGCACGTCAAGACAAGCGCCTCTCCGTCGCGGGCGTCGATAATCGTACCCGATCCGACCGAATGACTGCCGCCGTCGTCGATCTTCAGCCGCACGCTGGCCGCCAGCAGACGCCGCACCACCGCGTCGGCTTCGACACGGTAGTCGGGTTGCGTCGGCGAAACCGCGTCGGCAGTCACCGCAGCCAGATTGGCCCGGTCGGGAAGCTCTTGGGGCGGCGGAGCGCCGAGCGGATCGGCCTGAATGCTGGGAAACGAGGTGCTGGGTGCGGGCGCCTCGGCAAAGGTCGTGTTGCCGAACGTCGAGTCGTCGTCGGGAGATTGGGCCCGCGCCACGGCTGGCCTCGTCGTCTTGGCACCGGCCGCCGCAAACATGCTCTCCAGCGCCTTCTGACTCTGCCCGCCGACGAGGCGGCTCACTTCCCGGCCGTCGACCAGGAGCACAAAGCAGGGAATGGAGGTCACCTGAAACCGCGACGCCAGTTCTCGCTGCTGGTCGAGGTTGACCTTGCGAACCGGATATCCGGCCGCCTTCAGTCGCTCGACGACGGACTCCATCTGGCGGCAGGGAGCGCACCAGTCGGCATAGAAATCGAGGAGCACGGTGTCGCCAGCGGAGAGCGCAAGAGCGACCATTGCCACTTGTAACGAGGCCATGACTTCCCTCCCTGGGTTTGGCCGTGTGACGTGAGGCGGAAGATCTCTTTTGAAGATCTTGATTGGTGCGGGACAACTTCCTTGTTGCCCGGTCGAATTGTTAGGGCGACATCATTGTCGCCGTTGGCAATTCTTACAATCCCAAACTCGCCCGTTTTCGCTCTCTTTTTCCCAGACACCCGGCGACCGCCCCGCGGCGGACAATCTGGGAAGCCTGGCGAACAACCGGGGCAGTTTGGCACTGCGGTTCAATCCCCACTGCACGACGCATGCCAAGTGCGCGCGAACGCGCCATCAGTTGCGGCCGGCTTGCGAGTGGGCTTGCCGCACGATCAGCTCTTCGACCTCGGGAGCCCAGACGGTGGGCAGACCGTAGTACACCATCGCTCCGCCCCCTTCGTAGCCCCCTTCCGCCAGCACGCGGCGCGAGGGGATGTAGGCCATGACGTCGTTGGCATACGCGGCAACCCAGGTGCGCTCGCGGCCGAGCTCCCCTTTGAGCCGCAGGGCGTAGTCGACAACCACCTCGCCGCCCAGCGCCAGCCAGCGCAGGTCGTGGCCCACCCGCCAGCACTGCACCGGATAGGGATAGGTCGGACTGAGGGGCTTGCCTGCCTCCATCCTCTCCAGCAAAAGTCGGCCGCGTTGCGCCTCGAATCGGCTCGATGATTTCGCCTGCTGCTCCAACTCGGCGCGCGTGGGCAGAGCGGCGAACGGCAGATCGACCTCGCTGTATTCGGTTTCGAGGCCGCCTTCGACGGGCGCCATGACGCCGCCCAGCACGCGGTCGACCGCCTGAGCGAGTTGCCGGCCGTACGCTTCGGCCAGGTCCACGGCGCGGCGAGGTAGGGGATTTTGATCGGCGCCGCAACCGGCCCAAAACAGGGCCGTCACGCCGGCGTGGGAGTCCTCAACGGTCTTTTGCGCGTAGCCCGGATAATCGCCCGACCATTGGTAGAAGTCGAGCACCGTGGCGTGGCAGGCGTAGCCGAAGACGACGGCCGTCAGGCGTGCCTGGGCGTCGCGTACCGCCAACACGGGCACATCGTAGTCGACCGGCCCGACGAGCCGTCCTTCTTCGCGGAGGCGCGGCACCTCCGCCTCCTTGTTGTTGCGGCGATTGACGGCGAAGGTTGCCTGGCCGCTGGCCCACGAAACCGAGCACGGCGCCAGGCCTTCGATCGCCTCGCCCACGAGCCGCACCACCGTTTCCCGCAGCCGCCTGGCAAAGTCGTCGACGTATCGGAGTTGGGCGGGCTCGAGAAAATACATGGCGGAAAGATTGCGTCCGACGACCGGTCCGCAGTGCGTGTGCGACGCTGCGAGCATCACCTGGGAACGCTGCAACCCGTACTTCTCGCTCAGATCGTCGCAGATCGACAGCGAAAGGTCTCTCGCGATTCCCACCAGGTCGAGCGTCACCAGGGCCGCGCGGCGGCCTTGCGCGTCTTCCAGCACGAGCGTTTTGGCCCAAAGATCGAGGTTCGTCCCCTCGGCCGGCTTGTTGCGCGCCCCGTAGCCCGACATCCACATCGAGGCTTCCGGCGTGATCTTGGCCTTGGCGGTCGCGGCCCGCCAGCTCGTGTCGGCTCGGGCGAGCGGAGTCAAAACAGTCAGGATGGCAAACGGCAGAATAACCCTGAGGCAGCGGTGTGACATGGTCTTTCAGGCGGGGAAGTAGGGGTGGTTGGGGCAGGGGCCGGCCTCTATCGTCGCCTTTCGCTCCCGCGAAAGGGCATTCTTTCACGGGAGCGAAGGACGACCCGGCATTGTTTTCAAACAAAGCTAATTTGTAGGCTCGTCGTGCCGTTTGCAATGGCCGGGCTTACGTCCGTTGCGTTCCAAGAGACGACGGAAATCTCTCGTCGCACGCGGCTCACCGACTGGGCAAAATCGCGAAAATGCGCATCCGCTCGGGCTGCTCGCGGCAAAATGCCCTTGAGGCGGCTAGCGAAAACGGATACCTAGTCGCCGCCACATCGCAATCTCTTCGCGCCCGCTCCCCCGCACAATCACTATGGGACATCACAAGGTCGTTCCGCTGGAAGAACTGGCCCGTCTTCTGGACGCGCCGCGCAGCGAGGGCCGGCGGATCGTCCTTTGTCATGGGGTGTTCGATCTATTGCACGTCGGCCACGTTCGCCATTTCGAACAAGCAAAAAAACACGGCGACCTGCTCGTCGTGACGCTGACGCCCGACCGGTACGTCAACAAGGGCGTGGGACGCCCGGCCTTTGGTCAGGCGTTGCGGGCCGAGTTCATCGCCGCCTTGGGGGCGGTCGATTACGTGGCCATCAATCACTGGCCGACCGCCGTGGAAACAATCCACCTGCTCCGGCCGCACGTGTTTGCCAAAGGGAGCGAGTTCCGCAGCCTGCACGACACACTCGGCCATGTTTCCAAGGAGAGCGACGCCATTCAGGCGGTCGGGGGTGAGATGGCTTTCACCGACGACCTCACCTTCAGCTCTTCGGCGCTGATCAACCAGTACCTCTCGCAGCTGCCCGATCAGGCCAGGCAGTTCATCGACGATTTTGCCCGCAGGCATCCGGCCGACGAGGTGCTTCGCCCGCTCCGCCAGGCCGAGGACCTCAAGGTGCTGGTCGTCGGTGAAACGATCCTCGACGAATACGTCTACTGCGAGGCGATGGGCAAATCGGGCAAGGAGCCGGTGCTGGCGTCGCTCTTTCTGGAGACGGAGCGTTATGGGGGCGGCGTGCTGGCCTGCGCCAACCATCTGGCGGGCTTTTGCCGGCAGGTCGAGATGCTCACTTTCCTGGGCGAAGACGGAGACGAAGAGGCGTTCGTCCGCGGCTTGCTTAAACCGAACGTCAGGCCGCTCGTCGTTTACAAACACGACTCGCCCACGATCGTCAAGAAGCGCTACGTGGAAAAGTATCTCGGACAGAAGCTGTTTGAGGTCTACTCCATGAACGACGCCCCGCTCGACGACGCGGCCGAGTCGGAACTGTGCCACTTGTTGCAGGCCGAATTGGATCGTTACGACGTCGTCGTCGTCGCCGATTACGGGCACGGCCTGCTCGGCGCGCGGGCCATCGAATTGCTGTCGAACCAGGCGCGCCTGCTGTGCGTCAACACGCAATCGAACGCGGGCAACCACGGCTTCAACATGATCTCCAAGTATCCTCGCGCCGACTACGTGTGCCTGGCGCAGCGCGAGATGGCCTTGGAAACCCGCAACCAGCGACTCTCCCCCCAAGCCATGCTGAAACACGTCGCCGGGCGGCTCGCCTGCCAGCGCGTGATGATGACACAGGGCAAATACGGCTCGTTGTTTTACACGGCTCCGCGCGATTTCAACCATGTGCCGGCGTTTGCGACGCGCGTGGTCGACCGCGTGGGCGCGGGGGACGCAGTGCTATGCCTCACGTCGCTGTGCGTGGCGACGGGCGCTTCGTCCGAAGTCACGGCCTTTATCGGCAACGTGGTGGGAGCGGAGGCGGTGACGATCATGGGCAACCAGCGCTCGATCGACCCCGTCGGCCTCTTCCGCCACATCGAGTGCCTCATGAAAACGCACGACGCATCGCGGGCCACGTCGCTGAAACGTGCCGCGTAACGATTTTTTCGGCAGGGCGGGCGCCGCCCGCCAAGATACAGAGAAAGGACGAGCGATGGGTGAAAAGGTGTTGGTCACGGGGGGCGCCGGATACGTAGGCTCGGTGCTGGTTCCCAAGCTGCTCGCAGCCGGACATCACGTTCGCGTGCTCGATGCCTACTATTTCGGCCAGCAGCCGCTGGCCGGCGTCCGCGGACACGCTCGGCTGGAAGAAATCAAGGGCGACCTGCGAGATCAGGCGACCCTTGACGACGCGCTGGTCGGCTGCGGCGTCGTGATCCACCTGGCGTGCGTCTCCAACGATCCGAGCTTCGAACTCGACCCGGCGCTCGGCCGCTCGATCAACTACGATGCTTTTTTGCCGCTGGTGCGGCTCGCCAAACGACGCGGCGTGCGGCGATTCATCTACGCCTCGTCGTCAAGCGTGTACGGCATCAAGCAGGAGGAGAACGTCACCGAGGATCTGCCGCTCGAACCGCTGACCGACTATTCGAAATACAAGGCACTCTGCGAAGACGTGCTGCTGGCGGAACGCAAGCCGGGGTTCTGCGCGCTGGTGGTGCGGCCGGCGACCGTCTGCGGTTATTCGCCGCGGCTCCGGCTCGACCTGTCGGTCAACATCCTGACCAACCTGGCCCACCACAAACGGGAGATCACCGTCTTCGGCGGCACGCAGCGGCGCCCCAACCTGCACATCGAGGACATGACTGACCTGTACGTGGCGGCCCTCGGCTGGGAAGAACAGAAAATCGACGGCAAGATCTACAACGCCGGCTGGCAGAACCTGTCTATCCGCCAGATCGCCGATCTGGTCAAGGAAGAAACGGGCGACGACGTGCGGATCGTCGTCTCGCCCACCGACGATCTGCGCTCGTACCACATTTCTTCGCAGAAGATCGAGCGCGAGCTGGGTTGGAAGCCGCGGCACACCGTGCGTGACGCGATCCGCGATTTGCTCTCGGCCTTTCGCTACGGCAAGGCGCCTAACTCGCTTACCGATCCGCGGTACTTCAACATCAAGACCATGCAGGCCCTACTCGCCGAGCGGCGGCGCGCCGCCTGAATTCGGCGAAGCCACGGGTGGCCTGTTGCATTGTGGTGTGGGCGTCTCGCCTGCTCGACGTCAAACGGTCGCCCCAAGACTCGGCTTGGCGCTTGATATCAGCGGGCGCCGTTGGCTACCGGTTAAACCATGCGGTGGTAGCTCGAGGGAAATCTCAAGCGGCGACAAGATTACTCTTCCGGACGAGCATCCGATGCCTCGGGCGCCTTCTCGAGCAGCTTGGCCACCAGCTTGCCGACTTCAGCGTACTTGGCGTCCTCGCCCCCGAACTGCCGGGCAAGGTTCCCCTCGCGATCGTAGACGAAGATGGCCGGAACCGAGGCCGATTTGAAGGCGAGCTGCTTATACAAGTCTTCCGACGGAACGCTGGCGATCACGTTGTTGAACGTCGCCTCCTGGCCGCGTAAGAACTGCAGGACGTCCTCCACGTAATCCTCCGGCTTCTCGTTCTTGCCCCCCTCGTAGTTGAAGCTAAGCGAAACGCAGGCCAGGTCGTCGGGGCCATACTTCTTGTGCAGCGCGACGAGTCCAGGAAATTCCTTGACGCAGGGATCGCACCACGTGCTCCAGCAATCCATCACGACCACCTTGCCCCGCTTGCTGGCGATCAGATTCTGGATGCCGTCAAAATCCTTGATTTCGACCGCGACCTCGCCTTGGGCTGGCTCTTTCTGGGCGTCCGGGGGAGGCTCGGCCGCAGCAGGCTCGCTGGCCGCGCCGCCGGCGGCCGCAGACGACGCACCGGATGGCGGCGGCGAATTCTTTGTATCACCGCATCCGACGAGGGCAACGACAAAAAGCCCGGTTACGGCAAACCACACGCGGTTATTGATGTTCGTCATCGGTTGGCTATCAAAGACTTTTCAGGTACTCGATCAGATCGGTCCGTTCGGCGTCGGTCAGCTCGCCTTGTCCCGTGACCTTGTCGGGACTGTGGAGCCCGGTAAGCACTTCGTCGATGCTCTTGGACCGTCCGTCGTGCAGTAGCCGGACGCGATGGTAGACGCCCAGCAGCGAAGGCGTATTGAAACCGTCGTATTCGTCGCGCGGGCTGCCGAGCCCGACATCGTGGATTTCGCCGTCCGTAAAACAGTCGCCGCGATGGCAGTTGGCGCAGCCTGCCTTAGCGCCGTGAAAGACCTGCTCGCCCCGCTTCGCTTCTTCGCTCAACGCGCCGCCAGCCCGATTCGGGTTGGGGGGCGGCTCGAGGGCCGATAGATACGCCACCAGCGCCTGCACGTCTTCGTCGCTGGGCCGCGGTCCGAGCATCGTCTCGGTGAGGCTCTTCCGCATGGCGGCGCCCAGATCGCGCTGCCAGCCGTGCCAGGTCCAGGGTTCGGTTTTGGCGACGTTGAACAGCGGCAGGACCGTTTTGAACGTGCGAATGCTGCCGTCGTTGAGCGTGTCCATCACCGTGGCGTTGGTGCCGCCCTCGTAGTGGCAACTGTGGCAACTGTACCATTGATCGAGGCTCCGGCGGCCGTCGTAAAAAATGGCCTCTCCCAGCCGGGCAAGAGAAGGCGCCTCGGGGCCTCCCAGCGAAATGGTCTCGACGACCTCCCGCTTCTCCAGGTCGACCACCTGCACCGCGTTCGCCAGGTAGTTGGCGACGAAAACACGCCGGTTGTCCCGGGCGATCCGCAGCCCCATCGGCCGGCCTCCCAGCGGCACGCGGTAGTAGCGTCGGCGGTCGTGCGCCAGCGCGGGATCGATGTGGTCGCCCGGCCCCCCGAAATCCTGCAGCACCAGGCCGGGCAGCCGGTAGACGAGCAACTCGTGCGTTCCCGACGCCGCAGCCACGAGCCACTCTTCGTCGCTCGTCAGACCGATGCCGTGCGGGTCGGCGACGGCCTTGCCACGCTCGTCGAGGGTCATCGCCTCGCGGCGCGCCGGCCCGTCGAGCCGCACCCGGGCAATGCGGCTCCCCAGCACCCAGCCCGCCTGAATGTTTCGGTGGTCGATCGGATTCTGCCGATAGATCATCCAGGGAAGATAGACGTACTTTCCGTCGCGCGACGCCGCGAGGTGCCCGATGTTCAGGCCTTGCAGCCGCTCTTGATAGAGCAGCTCTCGCTTTGCCGTGTCGACGACCGACACGCTCTGATCGCCGCTGGTGCCCACGGCCAGTCGGGTGCCGTCGGGCGACAGAGCCAGATAGCGGGGCCAACGGCCCACGGCGATGCGCGCGACCACCGATTTCTCTTCGAGGTCGACGATGGCCACCGCGGCGGCCGCTTCGAGCCCCACGTAGGCGGTGCGGTTGTCGGGGGCAATCGCCACGCCCACCGGATGAAAGCCGACTGCGATCGATCCGGCGGCGGTCAGACGGCCTTCGTTCAGGTCAAACAAATCGATCGTGCCGGAGTAGGTGGCGGTAACCGCCACCCGGCGGCCGTCGGCCGAAATGGCAATCGCCGACGGATGATGGCCGCAAGCCAACTCGGCCGTCACCTGGTTCTTGGCCACGTCGACCAGCGAAACGGTGTCGCTGGATTGGTTGACGACGATCAGACTCGCCTCGTCGGGCGAAAGGACCAGGTCGACAGGTGAGCGGTCGAGTTCGGCCGTCTGAGCGGAGCCCGAAAGGCCAATCGCCACGATGGCCAGCCAGAAAGCGCGTGTCGTCGAGATCATGCGGTTATCGTAGCTTCCGCGGTCACATGGCGACAAGCCGAACGGCAAACCGGCTGCGAATCAGACGTAACCGCCGCCCGGGGTCCATGTGATTAGCCTTGGATGCACGCAGATAGACGCGGATGAAGGATTTGTCGCCCCGTCGATAGCATTCGACGTCGAGGGGGCTTTGCCAAACTTCTCGTAACCTTTTCCAAGAAGGCCGCAGCTCAGCGGTTTGAAGACGAGGCCGTTAATGCGTTGACGTGTATGCGTTCGGTTCCTCCTCGATCGTGGTATTTTTCTTTGAATTCAGCTAATCCGTGTTCATCCGCGTTCATCCGTGGCTATTTGCAGAACTTACGTACGAATTACAGGCAAATCGCTAAAGAGGCCGTGGACAAATCTGCCTAGGAGCATCCTGCCGGCGGTGCTAAAGTAGATAGTGTTTTCCCGCCGGAGGGCTCGATGCCCAGCATTTCGTCGTGTCCAGAATGCCATCGGGACCTTACCCTGCCTGATCTGGCCGACCGCAGCCAAACCCTTCGCTGTCCGCTCTGCGACGCCCAGTTCCCGGCCGAGCGGGCGATCGCCGACAGCGTAAGCTTTCCGCCCACCGCGATCGTGGTTTCCGCGAGCGCCGCCGCGGCGCCGACGGTCGAACATCCCGTCAAGAGCGAGCTATGGCCGACGGCCACTTCTCGCGACACGGCCATCGGCGAAGACGCCGAGCGTCGCTCGGTTGACGAATCCGACACCGCTGAATCGGAACCCGACGAAGCGGACGTTGGCGAAGCGGACCTGGATGAATCGGACATCGAAACGGATGACGACGATGCATCGCCTGCGGATTCTCACATTGCAGATTCTGAAGAGTCGTCCGAATACGCTTCGTTTGGCCGGCAAGCAGCCGGCATGCGCACGGCACCACGAACCAGGCGTCAGGCGAGCCCGCTAGCCGTGCTCGGGCAGCTCGTCGGCATGGTTTTGGGAGGCCTGCTCGGCCTGGCACTTGGTTATTTGGTCCTTCTCTGGCTCGGCGGGCCACAGGCCGACTTCCTTCACTTGCGCGGCAAGATGCCGCGCTGGCTCTTGCCCTCTCCCCGCCACAACAACGCCGAAAGGACTCGTCCCCTGACGCGCGAGGAGAGTCGCTTGGGGCAAGCCGGTCGATCTCTGGCAGACCTTCTGCAAGACCCGCCCAGCAACGCGACCAACGACGGGCCGGCCGTCGACGAAACGACGTCGGGCGCCGCCGAACCCCCAGCCAAAGACACGACCACACCGCCCGACGAGCCGGCGGCGGCGGGCGATTCGCGGCCGACCGCGCCATCTGAGGTCACGCCCGTCGGCAGACTACAGCCGGGCCAGCATGCGTTCCCAGAGGGTTACCTCGGTCCCCGCGCCTTCAAGTCGCGAACGGTTTCCGAGCTCACGGCTATCTTGGAGAAGGCCGACCGCGCCCTGCGATGCCCCCATTGCCAAGCCCCTTCGGCGGTGAAGCTGGCGGCGTTTACCGCGCCGGCGACGGACTCGCCTTCACAGGCCCAAGATCTCCTCAACCCGAGGAGCTGCGAGTACTGCCGCGGCAAACCGCCGACGAATCTCACGGCGAAGGCATTCGACCGGCTTTGCGATCTGGGCGAGATCGTCACCTTCGTTCAGTTCGACCAGGACGACCCACACCGCGACGAGTGCCGACGGGCGGCCGAGGAGATCGCCCTGGCGGTCGGCAGCCAGCGAGGCCGAACGGAAACGGCAGGCCGGCTGGCCGGCCGGCGGCTGGACGAGAGCCAGCGGCGGTCGAACGGCATCCTGCTGGCGGGGACGGTTCAGCGGGCCGAGAGGGAAGGAGAGCTGTTCGCCATCCAGGTGATGCTGCTTGGATGCGGAAAGCCGGTCACGGTGATCAGTCGCGAGCCACCCGATCCACCGGTTGAACGGCGCAACCGGGTGGTGGTACTCGGCAGCATCGTCGATAGCCCGCGCGACAACCTGGCCGGCTACGCGGGGAACCTCCCGCAGGTCGTCTGGGGCGGCCTGCCGCTCAAGCTTGGGCCAGTGGCCCGCTGAAGGATTTGCCCCCACGGCTTCCTGGACAGCCTGGATGCGTCAGCGAACGGCCGGGCCGGATTCTTCATCGTCGCCGGCGGGCTTGCGCGGACTACGCCGATAACCAAGGGCGAATCGCAAGCGAGGTAAGTTGTAGTCCTGTTCCTCGCTTCGCCACGGGTTAGTGTGGGTTGGTGAATCTCAGAAGCCGAGCGGCCGGGTAGCAAGATTAGCCAGACTGGGGATTTTAGGAAAGCAGAACGCAGGGTGCCGGTCGAAACGATTACAGGGACACCACGGGCGACGACGATTATATGGTGCGTAGCTTTTGGATCGGTGGCAAAAGGGCACTCAGCCTTGACGACCATTTGTTTGTGCCTCGCGGTCGGGTTCTTGATGCCCGATGTCGGGGAGACGGCGCGCTCGTCGGAGCATCAGCAACAGCAGATTAGCTCGTTAGCCCTGCAACAAGCGGCTGGCTTCTCACCGCAGGTGCACGGCGCGCCGGGCGAAATAGTGCGGTTCTTCCTGTCGGGTTCCAGCCGGCTATGCCTTCGGCTGGCGGGCCGGCGTTCTCGCGACGAGGAATTGGAGGTGGTGCACTCGCCCCGCTTGTCGCGACGATTTGTTTGGCTGCACCGCCCAGCGCCAAGGTGGCTGCTAAGTCTGGCTCTCTGTTTCCTAATGCTGCTGGCGGAACCGTCGAGTTGGGCCCAGGCGGCGTCCCGACCACCAACCGCTGAACGAGATACGCCAAGCGCCGGCGACGCAGAGATCGAAGCGCCGGGGGAACCATCCGGATCCAAGGTGCGCGTCACTTCGCTCAGACGCCCCTCCGAACCGCGAAGAACCGTTGGTCCGGAGGGCGAGTTTCCGCGCCGGCCGTACTTTGGCATGCCGAATGTGGTCGTCGGCGATCCTGCCGAATATCCCCGGCCCGCATGCCTGGAGAACAATGATCCGAACAGCTTTTGGTACTCGATGCGCCCCAACATCTTCAATGTGCCGGTCGAGGCCGAGTGGGATTTTTATAACATCATCAATACCGATCGGCCGGACTTCACCGACGCCGTTTATTCTGTCGGCAAAGGCGTGACCTACCTGGAAACGGGCTTCACCTTCACCAAGATTAACACCTTCAATCAACACGTCAGCACCCGCCAGTTGCCTGAGTCGCTGTTGCGTCACGGGCTGACCGATGAGTTCGAGTTGCGTTTGAAGTGGCCGGGATACCTGATGTCGAACATCCACGACCCGCGCAGCGGCGCCCAAATGAACTCGTTCGGCGCCGAAGATATCGACGCGGGCTTTAAGTGGGAGATCTTACAGCAGCAAGGTTGGCGGCCGATGACTACCCTCGTGGCCGGCTTGACCGTGCCCACGGGCTCGCCCGGCACGAGCGCGAATTTCGTTCAGCCCCACTTCAACTTGCTCGCGGGCTGGGGCTTTCGCCGCTGGCTTTATTTGAAATGGCAAACCGGCTGCGATTTCCTCCATACGTCGAGCTCGCAGATCGTGACACCCTTGGATGGAGGTTCGAACCCTACCTTTGTAACGGTCCACGCCGCGGTGAACTCCTGGCACGAATCGCTTTCGCTCCTGACGCAGTGGACCAAGCGCGTGGGAGCGTTTCATGAGTGGTTTATGATTTCCGGCACGGGTGGTGGCGACACGCGTGCCCAGCACTTTCTCGACATGGGGCTCTTTCTTTACGCCGCGCCGAACGTGCAGTTCGACGTTCGTGTCGGGCGGTCGCTCAGCAACCGCGTGAACGACTTTTTCACCGGGGCGGGTTTCTCAGCTCGCTGGTAGAAATGTTGAAGTCCAGCCGGCAGCCACGGTATAATCGGGCCATGGGTCGTGTCATCCATGTTTTGCTGCTCAGCCTCTCGCTCGTTGCCAACAGCGTTATTTGTTGGCAGGAAGCACGAATCGACGAACCGTCGAACGGTTCGAGCAATGCAGACTCACTAGCAGCGCCGGCGCCTTCTGCGCCGGCGCCTACCGAGGGCCAAAACTCGCTCAGGGCGGGCTCTGGGCAAGCTCCAAACTTCTTGTTGCGCGAGAACGAGAATCGGCCTCAATTCGCGGCGTGTGTACGAACACTTGATTCCGCGTCGCAAACGGCACGCCGTAGTTTGCAACCTCAAGCCGACACAGCGTTGGCAGAACTTCTCTGGGCACATACTTGCAGCGTTTGTTTGCCGAAGCGCAACGTTCGTTTGCAGGTTTGATTCAGCCTCAACTCCCGGCCGCCGCGTGTTCTTCCAGCGGCGATGTCGCGCCCGCTAATCTCGCCAAGATCGTGGTTGTTTGACCAGGTTATACGCGAAATCCGGCAGCCGTCGTCGCCACACCTTTTCTTCTCTGGAGTTGAGGCCCATGCAACTAGAAACTTCCAAAGCCGCGCACGCCGTGCGCGTCAAGGAATCGACCGTCGGGCAACCTCGAAAACATTGCGCCGCGTGCGGTCATCATCCCAAGCCGACGGCGACCCACATGCCGGTCTGCGAACGATGCGGCAGTTACTTGGCACCCAATACGGACGATATCGCGTCAAGAAAGCCCCCTCTATCGTTCAGTTGGGGCGACGCGATCGTCGTGATCGGAATGGCGATACTTGCGTATCTCTTGCCCGTCATGGCGTGGGACGCCCTGTTTGGTCCGTGAACCAAGGGGACTTCGAGGCTCAAGCCGCGTGGACGGTGGTTTGCCCACCGGCTGTCTCCACGCCATTTGGGAAAGGGCCGATGCCGCGGGTTACCAAGGCCATTGCTTTCCGGTCCCAGAACAATGAGCGTACGTGTCGCGCCCTTCGTCACGATCTTGCCCTACCAGCGGCCCGCGTGCGCGCCGCCGTCGACGTGCAGGATTTCCCCCGTCACGAAGGCGGCCATCTCAAGGTAGAGCACCGCGTCGACCACGTCCTGGACTTCGCCCATCCGATGCATCGGATGCAGCCCGGCGAGAAAGTCGTGGGTTTCGGGGGCGTGCATGGGCGTCTTGATCACGCCGGGCGCCACCGCATTCACACGCACCCCCTTGTCCGCATACTCGATCGCCAGAGAGCGGGTGACCGCGTTCAAACCCCCCTTCGTCAGCGCCGCCAGCGCCGACGGCACGACCTTGACAGGTTGGTCGGCCAGCGCCGCCGTGATGTTGACGATGTGGCCGCTGCGCTGCTCAAGCATCCGCGCCGCGGCTTTTTGGGAAATATGAAAGAAACCCGCCAGGTTCACCGACACGATTCTGGCGAAATCGTCGGGCGTGTAGTCGACGAACACCTTCGGGATGAAGATGCCGGCGTTGTTGATCAGCGTATCGATTCGGCCGAAGCGGTCGAGCGCTGCGGCGACCACGCGCTCGGCGGTTTCGCGATCGGCGGCGTCGCCGGCAACGGCAACCACGTTCTCGGACGGGCTCGGCTGAATCGAGCGAGAGTTCGCCACGACTCCATAACCCCGCTCGACAAACGCGTTGACCAGGGCGGCACCGATGCCTTGCGATGCTCCCGTGACGATGACGCTCTTACGTACTTCGCTCATAAAGCGGCTCCCTGAGTTCAGCCCGAATTACTCACCGGCCCACAAACCCTAAGCGTGAGCGATGAGCACAACGCAACTTCCCTCGCTCACGCTTCAGGTTAGTGTCCGCGCAGTCTGCGCGCAAGCCCAGGGGGCCGTTGATTAATCCGGGCCAGGCAAAATTCGCCGAGGGAGAGGGGATCGACCCGCGGGCGCAAGAAACGTGACGAAACCCGCGTTTCGCCAGCGGTCCCGTGGCGCCGCGTGCGCCGCCAAAGAGCTTGCGCCGGGTGGCCGGACTCGCGACCCAAACCGCCCTCACTCGAAGGGAGAGGGAGAGAGACTCCCGCCTCCCGGTCAGGGAGTGCCGGAGTTACTCTGGCGGCGTTCGAACTCAATCGCCAGCACGGCATACCGGCGCGATCGTTGGTTCCAGATCCAATGACCGCGATGGTTCACACGCGAGATCAAGGATCGCAACATCGAATCTTGTTCAAACAGTTGGGGGAGAAAAACCGGGTTGATCCCGTGAAAAAAATTCCCGGTGGCGGCCAGCCGGTCGGCAAGCTCGCCGACGTGGTCGTCGGACAGGGACGTGAGTTCGGGTGCCGTCGCGGCGGAGACGAAGTCGGTGATCAGCAGGCCGTGGCCTCCCGGAGCGGTCAGCCGCGCCAGCAGTCGAAGGTGGCCCGAACGGACGCTCAGCAGCAGTTGCATGAAGCTGGCCGACGTTGGCGGCAGCGACAGAACGACCCCGTCGATCAACTGGCTGAGCAGGCCCGCGGATACCGCCACATCGAACGGGCCGGGCAGTAGCAAAGGGCCGACATTCGCCGCCCGGTCGAGGAGCTCCGCGGGTGCCGCGTCGGCCGGCGTGGTCTCCAGCTTCGCCAACGTGTCCCAAATTCCCGTCACGTCGACGGCGGGGTGCAACCGAATCTTCGCGCCGCCGGCGGCGCGCCGAAGGTCGCCCCCCTGCCAGTTGCCGTCAGCCAACCCACTTTCTTCCGGTAGCTGCCGGGCGACGCCCCGCTGAAGGGCCTCGCCGTCGACGTCGACCAGGTGCACCTCGCGGAAGGCCGCGGTCAGCGCCCGCAAATCAAGGTCGTTGGCGTTCCCCGCGCCGAGTATGCAAAGCCGCCCCTCGCCGCCGCCTGCCAGCGCCAGGATGCGCCGGGTCACCTGGCTTCGATGGTTCTCCGCGAGCTGCCACTCGTCGTCGCGGCTCTTGTTGCGGCGGCGTTGCTCGGTCGTGAGCCGATTCATCGCGTGCGAGCCTAAAGATCCGCAAAAAACTTGTGTTCGTTGTAACCCCTATTTACTATAGCCTTCGCCGACCATTTTCAGCGATTTGAGGGTCTCGACTGTGTTCCGCACGCCAAAAGGGGTTAACTCTCGGCTCCATCGCCGCCACCGCCGCCGGTCGGCCCAAGCGTCGCGGCTTGCAGGCCGCATCGAATCGTTGGAGCCGCGGTCGCTCCTGTCGGGCACCTCTTGGAGTGTCAGCCCCGTCACGTTCAGCGCCCAAGAGGGGAGTCCCGTCGGCAGCCCGTCGACGGCCGTGCAGGTGGCCACCATCACCGACAGCAGCGGTACGCTCAGCGCGGCCAATTTCGCGGCCACGATCAACTGGGGAGACGGCACCACGAGCACCGGCACCGTTGCCACGACGGCGCAGTCTGGCACCTTCGCCGTGCAAGGGACGCACCTGTACAGCGAGGAGGGGAACGACTCGGTTCGGGTGACCGTCACCCACATCAACGGCTCCGATAGTCCGGTTGCCCTCACCGAAACCGTGGCTGTGAGCGACCCGGCGGTCATTCCGACCGGCGGACTGACGTTTACCGCCATCCAGAGTGCAGCGCCGGCTACGCAGCTCCTGGCAACGTTCACCGACCCGGGGGACAATGAAGCGACCAGCGACTACACCGCCCACATCAACTGGGGCGATTTCGGGAGCACAACGGGCACGATAACGTTCAACCCCTCGGGGAACGACTTTCTGGTAACCGCGGGCAGCGGCCACATCTACACCCAGCAGGGGACGTTTACCGTCAGCGTCACCATTTCGCACGATCAGGCTCCCAACGCGACGACAACGAGCACGGCGATCGTGTCGCAGCCGTCGGTCATCGCGCAGGGGGGCTTTACTTATACGGGCTTGGAAGGGGGCGTGCCGTTCAACGAAACCGTGGCCACGTTCACCGATCCCGCCGGCGCGCAGGCCGCGAGCAACTACTCGGCCACGATCGTCTGGGGCGACGGCACCACGACGTCGGGCGTTATCTCCCGCGGATCGGGCGGTGTGTTCAGCGTGGTCGGCAACCATGCCTTTGCTGAGGAGGGTAGCGGGCCGCTCGAGGTGGTGATCAACCACGGTACGAGCTTGCCGGTTACGGTCACGGGCAGTTACACGATTGCCGACGCACCCGTGTTGCTGACGGCGCCGGCGCTGCCGATTGCCGCCAACGAGGGCACGCCGCTTGTCAACGTGATGGTCGCGACGTTTGTCGATCAGGGAGGCCCCGAGGAAGTTGACGACTACAGTATCGAGATCGATTGGGGCGACGGCAGCGTCTCGGCCGGCACGGTTTCTTTCAACGCGGCGGCCGGAAACTTCACGGTGGTCGGAAACCACACCTACTCGGAAGGGGGCAGGCAACCGATCACGATCACGCTGCACCACGACGCCCTGTCGCCCGATCCGGCCGTGCTGGCCTCAGCCAACGTCACCGTCCCGGCGGTGAAGCCCACGGGAGGCGTCACCTTCGCGGCCACAGAGAGCCTGCTCTCGGCCAACCAGCCGGTGGCAACGTTTACCGATCCGGCCGGCGCCCACGCCCTGAGCGAATACTCGGCAACGATCGACTGGGGAGACGGCAGCACACCCGGCTTGGGGACGATTACGTTCAACGCCAACACGGGCGTGTTTACGGTCAGCGGCCGTCACGCCTACGCGGAGGAGGGTTCCTACCCCCTGACCGTCACCGTCGACCACACCCTGGCGCCGACCGCCACCGCGATCAGCACGGCGAAAGTGGCCGACCCGGCGGTCGTTGCCACGGGGGGCGCCGTCCTGACCGCCTCGGAATTCCGGTTGTTCGGCCCGCAGACACTGGCCGTCTTTACCGATCCGGCCGGCAACGAACCGGTCAGCGACTACTCTGCCACGATCAACTGGGGAGACGGCACGTCTTCGCCGGGAACGATCGCGCTCAACGCCAGCGGCACCGTCTTCAGCGTGCTGGGCAGCCACACCTTCAGCCACCTTGGCTCGCAGACCGTCAGCGTCATCGTGCATCACGACAGTGCCCCCGACGCGACCGTGCAAAGCACCGTCAACGTGGGGCTGCCCCCCATCATCCTCACCACCTCGCCCCTGACTTGGCGGGCCTGGTCGCCGCTGGAAGCGCCCGACAACGCGCTGGCCACGATCTCGTTCGTCGACAGCACCACCACGGTCACGATCGACTGGGGCGACGGCGCGACAAGCCTGGGGAGCGTCTCTCCCTACGTGGTCGGCGGGGCGGGCGCCGCGCTCGGTTCGCACACCTGGACCGAGACGGGCCATTTCAACGTGACGGTAACGGTCAACGACGGTTCGTCCCACGCGGCGGCCACCTTTCCAGTGACCGTCATCCAGAACTTGCTGCCGATCCCCAACCCCAGCCAGGCCACTCCCAACGAATACTACGTGGCCAAGCTATACGAAGACATTTTGAAGCGCTTTGTCGACGGGGGCGGGCTCCTGTTTTGGTCGAGCTTGCTCGACCGAGGCGTTCCTCGCTCGGCCGTCGTCAGCAGCCTGGTGAACTCCGACGAGTACCTGACCAATTTCGTCATCAACCCGGCCTACGAGGAATATCTTGGCCGGCCGGCCGACGTGGGCGGCACGCAGTTCTGGCTCAGCCAGATTCACGCGGGGCTCACCGACGAGGGGCTGGCGGCTTCGCTAGCCGGCTCGCCGGAGTTCTACCTCACGGCCGGCGGAGGAACGAACCTCGGCTTCGTAGACGCCCTGTATCGCGTCGTCTTGGGGCGGGCGCCGGACAGCGCGGGCGAGACATTCTGGGTGAACCGGCTGGCCGCGGGCGCCACGACCTTTAGCGTTGCCCTGGGATTCGTCACCAGCGGCGAGGATAAAGTGGACTTCATCCAGCAAACTTATTTGACGCTGCTACAGCGCACGCCGACACCCGCCGAGCTGAACCAATGGGTGGCCAACCTCCAGTTGGGGCTGGCCACGCACGAGTCGCTGATCACCAGCCTGGCCTCCAGCGACGAGTACTACAACCTGGCGGTCACCATCTGAGCGCGCTTTCCCAGGGCTGGCGCTTCTAACCCAGTTATCGCCGGGCGAATGGGGTTCTTGGGCCGGGCAGCTTTGCCCGCGGGGCCGGGAAGGTTCGGTAGTTTGAACCGACCCGCAATTTGCCCCATTTGAAGCGCGGCAGCAATCCTCAGCCCGAGTCGAGTCGCTCGCCGGAGAATGCCGAATAAACCGGAAAGCGATGCGTTTGCGCCGTCGGTCGCACTTTCCGGCCAAGAGGCGGGTTCGTCCCGCGCTTTTCCGGGTCCGCCCAGATTCAGCGCCGCTGGCAGCAGACGTTCGCGGTTAGCCAGTCTGCGCACCCCAACATGCAGCTACCGCGTCACGGGCAACTTGACGACCGGCGCCGCCGCGTTTTGACCGAAGAAGTCATGGGCAGTCGAAGCACGGTCGAGGCGCCGCTCGACGGCACCGCCGGCTCGCGCGCGCGCCCCTCGCGGAGGCGACGGCTTGCTGCACGCTCGTATGGAGACGACGTCTTGATCGACAGCCAACCGCGCGTAACCGACCTGCTTCCGCACCGCTACGGCGTCCTGGCCCTGGCCTTCTTCGCAGGGCTGACTTTGATCGTGGGCCTTGAGGCGGCCTATCTCTGGCTGCCCGATCTCGCCGACATGACTGGCGGCGGCCACTTCGCCGCGCTCGACCTGGAAGACGAAGGGGCGCTGGCCAACTGGTTCTCGTCGACCACGCTGGCGCTGGCGGCGGTGGTGGCGGCGATCATCTTTTCCGTGCGCCGCCACCGGCGGGACGACTACCACGGCCGTTACCGTGTCTGGCTGTGGGCGTCGGCCCTGTGGGGGCTGATGAGCGTCGACGAGGCGGCCAGTCTGCACGAAGGGTTCACGCATATCGCCCGGCACTTCAGCGGCGAGCACGGTCTCGGCGACGGCTCAGTCTATTGGGTGGCCGGCTATGGACTGCTGTTCGCCGCCGTGGGTACGCGGCTCTTTTTAGAGATGCGCTCCTGCCGCCTCTCGAGCGCCGCGCTGCTGAGTGCCGTGGGCTGCTTTGTTGCGGCTGTGGCGGTGAAAATTGGTCTGATACCGGCCCTGCACGGCTCTTATGCCGTGATGGCCGAAGAGGGCGGCGAGATGTTGGGCGACGCGCTGCTGCTGTTCTCGATGGCCGTGCACGCGCGATATACGATTCTCGACGCCCAGGGTGCCGCGGGTGCCAGTGCCAAGAAGTCCGCCAAGGCCAAAGCCGAAAAAACGTCCGCGTCGAAAGCCGAACCGGCCCCTGTGGCCGAACCGCCTGCCAAGCGGTCGTGGTTTCGCCGCAACGAGGTCGACGTGGCTCACACCTCGCCCCCCGCTCCCTCTGCAAAAACCCTGGAGAACTCCAGAAGCAGCAAGGCAGCCCGACCCGCGGCGCGTCCGGCGACCGAATCCCGGGACGATGAGAGAGACGAAGGCGCCACGCGCACCGCCCGCCGCTCGCAGAGCCACGAGGCCGAAGACGACTACGACTTCGACGCCGATCGTCGCTTGAGCAAAGCCGAGCGAAAGGCGCTGCGCCGCCAGAAAGACCGCCCGCGCCACGGGGAGTCGTAGTCGACGCGCCGCCCTGGCCGTTACCCCAGTCAGTACGCAACCAGCGCCAGCCAGGCAATGCCCACCCCGGTTGAAACCAGGGTGAGCGGCACGCCGACCTTCAGGTACTCAAAGAAACCCACCTCGGTCCCTGACCGGCGGGCGCTTTCCACCACGATCAGGTTGGCGACGGAGCCGAGCAAGGTGAGGTTTCCCGCCAGCGTGCTCGACATGGCCAGGGCCAGCCAGGCTTCTTCTGCCTGCGGAATGTGGTCGATGAGAGGCTTGAAGAGCAGCACGGCCGGCACGTTTGACACCAGGTTCGACAGCACGACGGAAAGCCCGCTCACCATGACCACGGGCGACCGCTCGAGACCCCGCCAGCGGTCGAGGCCCCAGGCATGAACGACGTTGACCTCGAACGCGTGGACCACCACAAACAGCCCGCTGAACATGACGAGCAAGGGCCAGTCGACGATGCGGTAGACTTTCTCCGGCCGCGTCCGATCGAGCATCAGTAGGCCCGCGGCGCCCAGCGCCACCAGAGCGATGGGCTGACCGGCGAAAAACAAAACGACCGTCCCCAGCGTCACCGTCACGCTCTTGACGAGTAGCTGTCGGTGAACTCGGGGGCGCCTCGGCGGCGCCGATGAAACGTCGGTCAAAGTTGTGGTCGCACCGAGCTGACGGCGATAGACCAACGCCACGATCAGATAGACCAGCGCCAATCCCGCCAGGGCAACGGGAAACAGCCTGGCGAAGAACCGCAGGTAAGAGATACCCGACAGCGACCCGATGATCATGTTTTGTGGGTTGCCGGTGATGGTGGCGACCGAGCCGACGTTCGACGCGGTCGCCAACCCGACGAGGTAGGGAACTGGGGGCCGCTTGAGCCGCCGGCAAAGGTCGACCACCAGCGGAGTCATCGCCACGCAAACGACGTCGTTGACCAGAAAAGCCGAGAGAAATCCCGACAGGCCGACCGTCACGGCGAGCAGCGTCCTGGAGCCGCTAAAGTGCTCCGCGAGCAGGTCGGTTGCGAGGGCAAAGAAACCGGCCAGCTTCAGATATGCCACGACCACCATCATGCCGAACAAGAGCACGATCGTCTCGTAGTCGACCGCCCGCGCCGCTTCGTGGAGGTCCAGCACTCCGACGGCCAGCATGGCGGCCGCGCCGATGAGCGCAATGCCCGCCCGGTCGCTGCGCAAGCCCGGGATTTTGCCCCAGGCCAACGCCAAGTAGGTCAGCGCGAAGATGGCCGTTGTGGTGAGGGTCTGTGAGTCACTCGTCATGAAGAAGGTTCCCCTCGACGCCCGCCACGTCGATCGCGAGTTCCGTCGTCGGCGCCGGCCGCATGAGGCGACGCTCGGGCGGTAGAGTTTCGGGGACGAAGGCCATGAGAGTCAACGTCGAAATGCCGCCGACGAGAGCCAGCGCCCCGAACAGTCCGCGATAGCCGAGCACGTCGACAACCTGTGCCGCCGCCAGCGGCCCCAGGGCCGAGCCGAAAACGAGCGACGTGCCCACGATCGCCTGGGCCTCGCTCGCGCGCCGCGCGTCGGCCAGCCGATCGGTCACCCACGCGCCCGCCAGAACCGAGAACAGCCCGCTGGCGACGCCATCGAGCACCTGAATGACGACGACCAACGTGCCTGCGGCTCCGCCGAGCTTATCTCGAGACCTTGATCGCGGATCGACGCGGCGCAGGCCACCGCCAGGCATTGCAGTACGGTCAGCCACACGAGAATCGAGCCGACGCCGTACGATTCGGCCCAGAAGCCGCCCACGAGCGCCACCGCCACCACGCCCAGCGGCCGGAAGAACCGCAGCGCGCCCAGGGCCGAGCCGACCTCACGAGGAGCCGCCAGCGACGCCGCCTCGGCGCCGGCCAGGCTGTCGACGACGGCGCGGCAGACGCCGTTTTCGGCAAAAAGCACCGCCAGCACGCCGAGCCACACCACGTTGTGCGCCGCCGGCAGCAGCGCCGTCGAGAGGGCCAGCGAGGCGAGGGAGGCGACGAGAAAGGGCTTTCTCCACCGCCGGCGGTCGGCCCAGAGCCCGATGGGAAACTGGGCCAGCGCGGTCAGCGCGGCCACCGTCGACACCACGCCGATCTGGCGATCGGTGAGTCCCTTCTGACTCAGATAGAGGGGCAAGAAGGGCAGCGTGAAGCCGATGCCCGACATGCCAAACAGATAGGCGCCGTAGAGTCCGATGCGATTGCGAAGGTTCATGAGTCTTTTCCAAGGCTCGGGTTGGAGGCCGCGGATCGCCTCCCCCCTTTGCAATCGACGTGCCCTCCGACGCCGCGAGCCAAGTTGAAGGCCGAAAGACCCGCACGGCAGGCCATAAACGCGTCCGCGAGCCATGACGATCGTGCTGATGCCGGGCCGCGAGTGGGCAGATATCTCCCGCCAGTGGGAGCTTCATGCCCGCACGCGGAGACGCAGCGTTTCGCGACCTGGCTGTTCGCCTCGAGCCGTTCGTCGCCGGTCCTGACCTTGTCGGTTGTGCTCCGTGAATTCATGCTGGTGGGCATGACGAAGGGATTCGGCAAACCCGTGCGCCGACGGAAGCTGCTGCGCCGCTGAACGCAGTTCTCTTTGCGCACGCTTCTGCTGGCCGTTACTGCCCTGTGCGTGGGTCTTGGCGGGTGGTTGGTGCCGGCCGAAAGACGGCGACGCGAGGTGGCTCTTATTGAAGCTTTGGGGGGCCGAGTTCAGTATGCCGCCTTCGATGGGTCATCGCGCGAGGCGCTTTTGCAGACGGCACTTCGACGCTGGGTGCCCCTGCATTACTTCGATGAGGTTCGAGGGGTCGATTTCACATCGACCGACGTGAGGGATGCAGGACTTGCCCATTTGGAATGGCTGACGGACCTCGAAAGAATCAATCTCAGTCGCGCGCCTGTTACAGACGCGGGCTTGGCCCATCTTCAAGGACTCACCGGCCTGCGACACCTCAGTCTTGTCGGCACCAAGGTCGCCGACGATGGGCTAGCCCACTTTCGTCGTATGAAGCGATTGCAAGAGTTGCTTCTCATAGGAACACGGGTGACGGACGCCGGGCTGTCGCACCTGCGCGAGCTGAAAAGCCTGCGAGAGCTTCATCTCGACGACACACGGCTCACCGACGACGGACTCTCGCATCTGCAGGGGCTCAGCGGACTTCGAGAAGTCAACCTTTCCGGCACCCGGGTCACGGATGCTGGACTCGTCCATCTTCGTGCTCTAACCAACCTCCAGTGGATTTCCCTCGGCAGCACTCGTGTGACGGAGTCTAAGTTGGCCCAACTACGGCGGGAGCACCCGAATTGTTGGGTCGCCGGGCAGTGAGCCGTCGTTCTGGCGATCGACGGATTCTTCCGTCAGCGACCGGCGCATTTCTCGGTCCATTGCACGAAGAGATTAACGGCGGCGGCTAGCGATTCGCCAGCGGCGCGCGGCTTGCTCATCGGCTCAGGAACCTCGTCTGGGCGCTTCTTCGTCGGGGCCGAGGCGATGCCTTTACCCCTCGACCGTGACACGCCGCTCGCCTACCCGCGATCCCACTCTTTCCGGTTTTACTCGGGATGACATCGGGCCGGCCGAAGAAGTTGGCCAAGACATGTTCACGCGCCGCTCGCGGCCAACTGGCGGCTCAACTGCCGAACCATCGCTTGAGGATTGACCGGCTTGGAGAACCAGCCGTCCAGTCCCGACGGGCCGATGGATAGCTGCACCTCGGAAGGTGATGTGCCGCTGACGGCAAAAATCTTCAGGCCTTCCCAACGCGGGTTGGTGCGAATCTCTCGGACAGTGCTCGGCCCATCGCAGCGCGGCATCATCAAGTCCAACAGCACGACATCGGGGCGACGTTGGTTCGAGAGGTAGTCGAGCGCGTCGGCTCCGTCGGAGGCGGTAGCCACGTCGAAGCCAGATATCCGCAAAAAGCTGGCGAGTAATTCCCGTTCGTTGTGATTGTCTTCGACCACCAAGGCGGTCAACGGCGCAGCGGGCGGCGCTGGCTCGGGGCGCTCCAACGACTCACAGCGATCTCGTGCCGAGGAGCATTCCTGTTCCAGGCGGGCCAAGGTCGCATCGAGTTCTTGCCAATTTCCCCGGAGGATTTGACCTCGCATCACGGCGAGCCCGACCGACGTTAGTTGAAGTTGATTGCGCATCAGGTGTCGCAGTTTCCGAATCGTTGCATTGGCATCGCAAGCGAAGTCGGCCACAGCGCCCGATTCGGTGAGAATCTCGTGACGAGCGACGGGAACGTCAGGCGGAGCGGTGATTCCAAGGCGAACGGTTCGCCCGCGCACTTGAATCACTTCGATGGTGGCGTTAACGGTCGGGAAAACGACCTTTTCCGAGGGGCGACGGGAGAGCACGAGCATTGTCAGACGTCCTTCTTCTGGGCAAGGCGAAAGCGACAGTAGGCCCATCCCGGAGCGCACAGTGAGCGCTCCGCATAGGATGGGCTCCCGCTGGGCGATACTCGCCTTCCCTGGAATGTAAGGTCGTTCCGACGACTTCAGGCATCCTTGCCAGCGCATCGCGCCAGCCGGGCAGAGTTTGTAGCGATATGCACGCCAACCCGCAAGAGCAGTTTTTCGCTTTTTCGCCCCGCTCGGCCAGTCTCCCGCCGTGCTAGGCTGCGGAGATGGAAGAGAACCCGTACAAGGCGCCAGCTCAAGATGGGCGACCCATCGACCAGCCGCGCTGGGGACACGTTCCCCTCCTTCCCAAACCTAATCGCCATGAGATTGTCCTACGAACGCTCGTCGGCGGAGCCGTGCTGCTGAGCATGAATCTGTTGTCTCGATTCCATTTCCAGAGCCACGCCCTAAACGTTGTGGTTCCTGCTATGGCGATGCTAGGGATGCTTCTGCTTTTCAGGACGTTCATGCCCAAGAATCCTGCCTGAAACCATCGCATCCCCAAGGAGCCGAAAAGCGTTTTTTCCCGGACGCTTGGGGCAAATGGGATCACTCCCGCCACCACCCGCAACCTTGCCCACAGGCCCCGTTCGACGTATCCTGAAGCACAAATTGCCCGCCTTTGCCCGGCAAGCCGGACCCACCCAAGAGAATTTCCATGAGCTTTTTCCGTGCTTCGGTGTTGTCGTTCTTATTTTTGTCGATGGTTGCCGCCGTCGGTGCCCAGAAAGGTGCCGCCCAGAAGCCGTCCAAGCCCGCCCCGACGAAGTCGCCAGCCGCGAAGACCGAGGCGGAAGCCGATCCCAAGCCCGAGGCCAGCATCGACCCGCTCGACTGGCCCAACTGGCGAGGTCCGGAGCAGAACGGCATCTCGCGCGAGACCGGACTCATCGACCACTGGGACCTGGAAGGAGACAACGTCCTGTGGAAGAGCAGCGCCATGGGAAGCCGCTCCACGCCGATCGTCATGCGGGGCAAGGTCTACACCATCTGCCGGCATGAGCCAGGGACGCCGGGCGAGCAGGAAAAGGTCGTCTGCGCCGACGCCGCCACCGGGGCGATTCTGTGGGAAAACCCTTTCAACGTTTTTCTCTCCGACGTACCGAAGGAGCGCATCGGCTGGTCGTGCTGCACGGGAGACCCCACCACGGGCCGCCTGTACGTGCTGGGCGTCTGCGACTACTTCCAGTGCATCGACGGCGAGACGGGCAAGACCATCTGGTCGCACTCGCTCAGCGAAGAGTACGGCTTCTTGAGCACGTACGGCGGCCGAACCAACGTGCCGGTGATCTATGAGGACACGGTGATCATCAACGCCGTGGTGATCGGCTGGGGCGACATGGCCGTGCCGGCCCACCGCTTCGTGGCTTTCAATAAAGAAACGGGCGAACCGGTCTGGTTCAACGGCACGCGCCTGCGGCCCGACGACACGACCTACAGCACGCCCGTGCTGACCGTGCTGGGCGGCCAGGCCGCCATGGTGTTTGGTTCGGGCGACGGAGGGGTGTGGGCCTTTCAGCCGCGCACTGGCCGGCCGCTGTGGAGCTACCAGCTTTCGCTGCGTGGCCTGAATGTCACGCCGCTCGTCGATGGCGACACGATCTACATGAGCCACAGCGAAGAGAATCCTCCCCCGGACACCTCAATGGGCGCAATCGCGGCGATCAACGGCGCGGCGAACGCCGACCCGGCCGCCAAAGAGATCGACATCACCAAGTCGGGAGAGTTGTGGCGGAAGCGGGAGATCATGGTCGGCAAGAGTTCGCCCGTCCTGGTCGACGGCCGCATCTACGCCCTGGACGACTCGAACCTGCTGTACATCTTCGACGCCAAGACGGGCAAGCCGATCGGCCGCAAGCAGCGTCTGATCGGCACCATCACCCGTGCCAGCCCGCTCTACGCCGACGGCAGGATTTACGCCTGCACGACCAGCGCCTGGCACGTACTCGCGCCGACGAAAGACGGAGCGAAGATTACCCACCGCGTCCGCTTCGCCCAGGGAGAAGAGATTCACGGCTCGCCCATCGTTTCCCACGGGCGCATCTACCTGCCCACCACCGAGACCCTCTACTGTCTGGCGGACAAGGACGCCAAGACGGGGGTGGCCGAGCGGCCCGAGCTGCCCAAGGAAGACGAACCCTCCGACAAGGAGCCGGCCCACGTGCAGGTTGTGCCCGTCGAGTCGCTGATCGAGCCGGGCGGCGTGGTCGAATACACGGCGCGGCTCTTCAACGCCCGGGGCCAGTTGCTCGGCGAGGCCAAGGACGCGAGTTTTGAAGTCGACGGCGGCGGCACGATCGACGAAGATGGCCACTTCACCGCCGACGACGCGCACGAGCAGGCGGGCGTCATGGTCACCGCCAAGGTGGGCGACCTGAAGGGAACGGCTCGCATTCGCATCGTCCCTCCCTTTCCGTGGAAGTACGATTTCAGCAACCAGAAGGTGCCGATCACCTGGGTCGGCGCCCGCTATCGCCATATTGCGATCGATTTCGACTTGCTGGAGGCACTCAAGCAGAAAGACGTGCGGGCCGGCGAGCTGTACATCTATTTCATGACCACGTTCACCAACAGCGGCCAGGAAAAAGCGAGCTTCAACGACCGGACGCCGCGCCGCACCTGGACCGACTTCTTGCGTTATCTGGAACTGGACGAGAGCGACGTCATGAAGACGCTCGACGGGGCGAAGAAGGAGTTGGATGCGGCGCTCGAGGTGGTGAAGGACTCCGGAGCGATCGGCGATTACAAATGGTCGTCGGTCAACGGCGACGTCGGCCTTGACGTGACGAAGGGGAAGCCCGAAAACGAAAAGAACGGGGTCATGGTGAAGATCACCACGATTCCCAAGGGAACCCGCAGCCAGTGCTGGATGGGCCCGCCCAAGTTTCATGACTATACGATCCAGGCCGACGTGCGAGGGACGATCCGCGATGGCAAGCAGCCGGACATCGGCTTAATCGCCCAGCGGTACACGCTCGACCTGATGGGCGTGAAGCAACAGTTGCAAATCCGCTCCTGGACCTCGGAACTGGGCCGGTTCTCCAAAACGGTTCCCTTCAACTGGAACTACGACACCTGGTACACGATGAAGTTCCGGGCATCTGTCGAGGAGGGCAAGGCGGTGCTCAGGGGAAAGGTTTGGCCGAAGGGCCAGGCCGAACCCGACGACTGGTCGATTGAGGCGACCGACGACATGCCGAACGTGATCGGCAGTCCCGGCCTGTTCGGCAACGCCAGCGATGCGGAGATCTTTCTGGACAATATCGAGGTCAAGGACAACGAGTAAGCGGGCGAAGCGAGGGTAGACAGGTATCCCCGGACAAGGCTTACACGATTCCGTTCAACCACCACCATTTCCTGAGAACATAGACATGCTTTCCCCGAATCGTTTCACGCTAGCCAGTCTGCTGTTCGTGGCCTTCGTCGCCTGTTCGCAATTGGCTTGTTCCGAGAACAAGACGCCGCCGGCCCAAGCCGGTTCGGCCGACGACACCATGGCGCCTCCCAATGTTGAAACGCCAAGCGAGCCCGCCGCCGGGGGCGAAGAGAAGGAGCCGGGGGCCGACATGCCGGAAGCGACGTCGACGGAAACGACGACCGAAGAGCCGGCCGGCAAGGAGGAATCCACCACAGAAGATACGTCGCCGAAGGAAGAGCCAGCCGCCGAGGAAGCGGCGACCGAGGCCGCGGCCGGCGACGCAGACGAGATCACCATGGAGTGGAACCAATGGGCCGGCTCGCCGATTCGCAATAACGTGCCGGTTGCCAACAACATCCCTTCCGAGTGGAATCCGGGAGAGTTCGACAGTCAGACCGGCGAGTGGCAGCCCGATACCGCCCAGAACGTCAAGTGGGTCGCCCGCTTGGGGAGCCAGAGCTACGGCAACCCGGTCGTGGCCGACGGCAAGGTGTTTGTCGGCACCAACAACGGGGCGGCCTACCTCAAGCGTTATCCGGCCAACGTCGACCTCGGCTGCCTGATCTGCGTCAGCGAAGACGACGGTCATTTTCTCTGGCAGCACTCCAGCGAGAAACTCCCCACGGGGCGCGTCCACGACTGGCCGCAACAGGGCATCTGCTGCGCGCCGTTGGTGGAGGGGAAGCGCCTCTGGTTCGTTACCAGCCGCGGCGAGGTCGCCTGCCTCGACACCGAGGGGTTTCATGACGGCAAGAACGACGGTCCTTTCAAAGGGGAGCCGAACGAGAACAAGGACGAGGCCGACGTCATCTGGTATCTCGACATGATGAAGGAGCTCAAGGTTTCGCAGCACAACATGTGTAGCTGCTCGGTGACTTCCGTCGGCGACCTCTTGTTCGTCAACACGTCCAACGGCGTGGACGAGGGGCACACCAACATCCCGTCGCCCCAGGCGCCCAGCTTCCTCTGCCTCGACAAGAACACCGGCAAAGTCCTATGGCAGGACAACTCGCCTGGCGAGAACATCCTGCACGGGCAGTGGTCGTCTCCCGCCTACGCGGTGATCGACGGCGTGCCGCAGGTGCTCTTTGGGGGCGG
This sequence comes from Pirellulales bacterium, assembly GCA_035550375.1. Classification (GTDB taxonomy): domain Bacteria; phylum Planctomycetota; class Planctomycetia; order Pirellulales; family JAICIG01; genus DASSFG01. The sequence goes on from DASZPH010000115.1 coordinate 151,702, forward strand.
CGACGGCTGGCTGCGCAGTTTCCGCGGCGAGGCGACCGAAGACGGCAAAGCCGAGCTGCTCTGGGAGTTCGACTGCAATCCGAAAGAGGCCAAGTACAGCGTGAGCGGCCGCAGCACCCGCAACCACATCATCGGCACGCCGGTGATCTACGAGAACCTGGTCTATATCGCCGTGGGCGAGGACCCCGAGCACGGCGAAGGGAACGGGCACCTGTGGTGCATCGACCCCACCAAGCGGGGCGACGTAAGCAGTCAGTTGGCCGTCAAGGTCGATGACCGCAAGCAGGTCCTTCCCAAGCGGCGATTGCAGGCCGTCGTAGCTGAAGACGGCGAGGTGGCGATCGACAACCCGAACTCGGCGGCCGTCTGGCATTACGCCGAGTACGATTGGAACGGCGACGGGAAAATCGCCGACTTCGAGGAAAAAATGCACCGCACCTGCGGCACCGTGGCCATCAAGGACGGCCTGCTCTTCATCCCCGACTTCAGCGGGTTGTTTCACTGTCTCGACGCCAAGACGGGCAAGGTCTACTGGACGCACGACCTGTTTGCCGCCACCTGGGGCTCGGCCATGATCCTGGGGGACAAGGTTTACGTGGGTGACGAGGAAGGGAAGCTCTCGGTCTTCGGTCTGTCATCCGACCCAAGCGTCGCCATGACCAAGGAAGGCGACGACTTCAAGCCGCTCTACCAGGTCGAGATGGGCAACTCGGTCTACAGCACGCCGGTGGTGGCGAAGAACGTGCTCTACATTTCCAACAAGTCGCACCTGTTTGCCATCGCGAAGCCCGACGAGGCCCCGCAAGCGGGCGCCGCGGCCAAGGGTGCCGAAGTAGCCGAGAAATAGGCATGCCCAAGCGCGTTCTCGATGTCGGGCAGTGCGGCTTCGATCACGGCGCCATCCGTCGGCTGGTCGAAGGCCGGTTTGCCGCAGAGGTGGTTCAAGCGCACCGGCTGGACGATGCAATCGAGCGGCTGAAGAGCGGGCCGTTCGATCTGGTGCTGGTCAACCGCAAGCTCGATGCCGATTATAGCGACGGCCTGGAAGTGCTGCGGGCCATCAAGGCCGACGCAGCGCTGGCCCGCACGCCAGTGATGCTGGTGAGCAACTACCCGGATGCCCAGCAGGCTGCCGTGGCCATCGGCGCCGAGCCCGGTTTTGGGAAGTCGGAGCTGAATCAGGCGTCGACTCACGAAAAACTGCGGCCGTTCTTGGCGGGATAGCGTTTGTGGCGAGTTGCGCGCACAGCACCGTGTATCGTTGCGGCACACGTCGCACGGGAAGAGAATTCGGCTGGCAAAACAGAGCGGCGCCCCGGCAAAGCCGAGGCGCCGCTTGTCGCACGACGTCAGTCGTTCAACTCAAGATCAAGCCGTCTTGCCGCAGCAAGCCTTGGACTCGTCGCAGCAATCCTTTCCCTCGTTGCAGCAACGCTGCGCGGTCTGGCAGCAGGCCTTTCCCTGGTCGCAGCACTTCTTGCCTTGGTCACAGCAGCCGAGCTTGTCGCCGGCGGCGCAGCACGCGCTCGCGGCCTTGCAGCAGGCGAGCTTCTCCGTGCAGCAAGTCTTGTCGCTGGCCTTCGGTTTTGACCCGCAGCAGGCTTTGGCTTCGTCGCAGCAGGCCTTCCCCTCCGCGCAGCACTTCTGCACGGCGGCGCAGCAACCGCGCTCGGAGGCGCAGCACTTTTTGCCCGACTCGCAGCAGGCCAGCTTGTCGGGCGCCTCGCAACAAGCGCTTTGGCGCTCCTTGTCGCAACACGCCAGCTTGCGCTGACAGCAGTTCTGATCTTTATTGTCGGCGTCGCCGACTGCGGCCATCAAAAGGCCAAGCGGCACAACGAGCGTCAATACCTTGGTTATCATCGAAAGTCTCCTCTTGCGTTATGGAATGACTGTGTTAGGGGCGAACGTCGCCCGGCGGTGTGAAAGACGGCGCAACGCGATCAAGCGTGCGCCCGCCTACGAAGACCTGGCGCTCGATTAGCAGCGCCAAACACAGTGCAGCAATTGGAGGGGCGGGCTGGCCGACTGTTCGGTTCGAGAAAGTATCGGCCAGACAGCGTCAAATCGCACCGACGACAGGTCGAGAATAGAAACCAGGGCGACCGGTGGGCCGTCAGGCTGCCATTTCTCGATCGGGTTGACGGTCGCCAGCCGCTGACAACAGCAGGGCGGAGCGGACTTATCCCGGCTGGGCGCGGAGCTGCGTTGCGGTTGAGTCTGGCAATGGGGACACCCGCCCCGCGCCGCCGGAGTCGGCTTGCGCGGCGGCTCGGGAGATCCACAGCACCATCCCGCCGGCAGGGCCAGCGACAAAGCCAACCCCAGGATCGCCAGTCGTGTGACAGGGCCGTTCATAGCGATATTCTATGCATCCACCCGGATCGAAACCAGCCAGGTTGGCAGCAAAAGCGAGCCCCCCGCGGGGCGCCCTCAAAGCCAGAGGCAGCCGAAATACGGCAATTTAGTGGGTGATCGCGCTGCTTCCCTCCGCCCCTCCAAGCGGATATTGCGCGTCACATCCTGGTCATTGTTTCTCAACTAATCGCACCGAAATGTCCGTAGGCACGCTCGAGTAACCGGATTCGGCCGGCAACTCAAAACGAAGGGTGGCCTCGCCTGCGCGTGCGTCGTCGGGGACCCGAACCGGGCCGTGATATAAAACCCCTCAGCAGCGCTCCAGGAAGTGGTTCAACTGCCGCCGCTCACGTCCCCCGTTGTCGGTGTAGATCAGGGTGGCCAGCACGGGCACGTCTTTGGGCAAGAACTCTTGCGTCACGGCACAAAACGTGTTCCGTCCGACGCCCTGGTGACCAAGGAACACGGGCACGTCTGTTTCGCCGCCGATCGTCAGGTCCTTCGTCCAGATCCAGCGCTGGAAGCTGAACTGGCCGCTGGCGTCGAACCACAGAATCGGCGCCTCTGCGGCCGAGGCGGCGAACCGCGCGTAGGGTCCGGCCTCTTCCGCGTAGCCGCCCCGCAGGGTTTCGCGGCCTCGCCAGGTGAGGCTTAGCATCACGCTGCCGTCTTTACTCTGCCGTCGCGTGAGCACCAAAGACTTGTGCGTGTCTCCGCTGTTGGAGTCGGAAATGTCGCCGATCGAAAACGTCACGTCGCGCTGTCGCTCGTCGATTTTTCCCTCGATGCGTTCGTTCTCGGCGGTGAGATCGCCGTCGGCGTTCAGGTCGAAGTAAAGGACGTCGTACTGCTCGTTCTTGGCCGCCGACTTGTCGAGCACTGCCCAGACGTGCGTCTGGGCCTGGGGGCCGAAGACGTAAAGACCATAAAGCGGCTGCTCGGCGGTGTAGGCCGGCTCTTTCCTGAGCCGCCGCGATATCTTCGCAAGGTCGGGCGGCCCGTCTGCGTCGGCGCCGGCGGGAGCGAGAAAAAATGCGGCGACCATGATGAAAAAGGCTGTTCGCATGTCATCTACCTCCTGTCGTGGACGTTTTCTCGGTAGTCCGTTGCAGCGACTGCGAATTCACCAAAAACTTGTAGCCGCCTGCGTCCGTGAAAAACAATCTCTCGCGGTGCTGCTCCAGCCAGGCCCGCCACTGGGCTGGTTCCTTGAAGTTTTCCGTCGTGTATCGCTTCAGGATGCGCTGCGCAAGCTCCGCATGATCGCGGTCCTCGAGCATCTTGACGCACCGATCGAGCAACTCGATTTGACGGTTCGACACCCCTAGTTGCTTGACCTCGTCGTCGACCTCGAATCCGTGCTCGCCCGGATGCAGGTATTCGAGGTTGTCCTGGTAGTATTTGACGTATCTATCCGAGTCGGTGCCGAACTCCTCCCTCAGGCTCTTGGGAAAGAGGTTCTTGACAAAATCCTGGTCGCCGTAGGTTTTGGCGTAACCCGCGTACACCAGCGCCCAACGGCGGCCTTGGGAAGTCTTGCGAACGAGGGGCGATTGCCCGTCGAATTTCTTGATGTAGCAGATCGCGTTCAAAAAGCAGTGTCGGCCCGATTCCGTCATGTCCGAAGGCTGTGCGGAGAAACCCCACAAAAAGAAATTGCCGTGCCGCCCCAGCGCGACGGCTTCCGGGCCTTTGCTGTTGATCCCGCTGGAGATCGCCTCGGCGTCAGGCGAATCGTCGAAGCCGTAGGGGTCCGACACCAGCCCCGGGTCGATTTCGGGGAACTCTTTGTTCTGCACCTTCCAGACCTTCATCTTCTCGCCCAACTCTACGCCGCCCGGCCAATGCCGGTAGGACTCTGGCGTGCCGACCTCTTCGAATTCAATCGTGACGGGGAACGGGTTTTGGAAAATCTCGTGCGTAGGCACCACACCGTGGGCCGAACCTTGCAGGCACAGTCACAACCAATTGATCTTGAGTTGCTGCGAACCGGCCAGTTGTCCACCGGCCGCGCCGATCAGAACGGTCGGACGCGAGAAGCGTTGAGGGAGGGCCGGGGCTTGGGGCATCGAGATACTGCCTAGGCTGTTGTCGATTTTGCCCGTTTTGTCGCGAGGGTAAATCGACGTCCAATCAAAGATCACAACGTCGTGACCGTCGGCATCGGACGGCTTGAAGTCCGCGAGGCCGGCGACGGTCACCTTCGCGAAGTGCTCTTCCAAAAAGGCAGCAAAATCTTTGGCGCGGTCGCTTTCTCGATTGCCCGCATACAGGATGCGGAGATCGAGCTTGACGGGTGCAACGTCGTCCGCCGCCCGCGCTGCCGCGGTTACCAGCAGCACCGCCGAGGTAAGGCCGATAAGTGCCTTGCATAACATGACGGGACCTCCATTAACGGTTGGAAACGACTTCGACCGCCGTCTCCACGCGAAGCGTTTCGGGCGGTCGACAAGAGAACGGGTCACATGCCTGGTACGCGATCTGGCAGCCGACCTTGAGCCGCCCCGGCTGTGCGGCTTCCGTCAGTCTTAAGCGCCGCCTGAACGAGAAGTCGCCTTCATAGATCGCGTTTCCACCACCGGCGACGGCCTCGGGATATACCCAGTCGCCGTCAGGTTCTAGGCCTTCGGGAAGTGACAACTCCAGCCTGGTCGGCTGTGATGTCCCGGCCGGTTGACCCACGGCGTAGATGTGCCACCCTGGAGCCGTTTTCACGCGAATCAACAAAGTCGCCGTATCCGGTGCCGTCAATTTGGAAGGCGCCAGGATGACGCCGGCCGCAACGGGTTTGTGCCCGACGGGCTCGTCAACCTCGACATCGTCGGCGTCCACGCCCTGCGTGGGCGCTTCCGCGGTTTCCGCGGCGACCGGCAACGCCGCCTGGCTGGGCGCCGCTACGACGGGCGGCGTAGAGTCTTCCTGGAGCGGTACGGCGGGGGTGGCGGCTGGCGTCGGCCTGCCGCAGCCTAGGCAGCACAGCAGCCAGGCGGACCAACAGAACGATGACCGAAAACTTCGCATAGAGAATCACCGCGTTGGGGCGCTTCGGTTGTCGGGCTTGTCGGCGCGCGCCGATCCTCGCAGGTCGGCGGTTGGAACCGAACGCTTTTTGGCCAAGGGATCGAGGTACCAGCGGTACCCACCGCCGTCGCTGAAGAAGAGATAGGGCCCATTCTCCCGCCACCAGGACGCCCAAGAGTTGGCCGACCCCTCCTCACCCGGACCCGCCGGAGCATAGCGAGCGAGGAGCCGTCTCGCCGGGCTGGCGGAACCCGCCTCGCTTTTCAAAGCGGCGATCGCCTTTTCGAAGAAAGCCGCGGTATTGGGCGACACCCCGAAGGCCGCGGCCTCGGCGTCGATCGCGAGCTTCCCGTTCTCATCGCCGTGCAGGTATCTCTCGGACTGGCGATACCAGGCGTGGCGCGCGTCGTCGGTCAGCCCCTCCAACTCGCTGTAGAGCGCGTCGCAGAGGACGTACTTAAGGTAGGCCCGGCTGTCGGCACGTGCGAACGCCCTGAGAACGGCGGCGCGGTCGTGCGGGGCGGCACCGACGAAAGGAGACGTTACGTCGGTGATCGGCCGGTCCTCCGTGAACCTGGCGATATAGGCGACGGAGTTGACCAGCAGGGCGCGGCCCGCGTCGTTCATTTCCGCCGGAGACTGCTCGAAGCCGAAGTGCAACAGGTTGCCCTGCCGCCAGACCGCGGCCGCCTGCACCGTTTTGCTGTTGATGCCGCCACAAAAGACCTCCACCTCCGGCGATTCCGCGTGCCGGTAGACGTAACTGCACCAGCCGGCGGGATGCTGGGCGGCACGATCTTCAACCAGCGGGAGAACCTCGACCTGGCCACCCGCGATTTCGTCGGCCCAGGCGCCGGGAGTGGTCAGCTTGACCGTCTTTGTGCGGTCGACTTTGAGGGGCGCCTCGAAGATGGTGTGGTCGCGTAACCCGTACGCGAAAGGTTCGAGGCACGTTCATCCCGAGCCGCCGACGGTCTGCCACCGGACGGCCACCAGCAGGCCCGCGCTTCCCAGAAAGACCGTCGGCTTGTTCCAGACGCTCCGCTCGCCGAGCGGCGACGGGTCGTTCGGGAAATTGGCGTCGCTCTGCGACCAGTCGAGGAGTACGACGTCCGCGTCGCCGGCGGACGCCGGATCAAAACCTTGGCGCGCGGCCACATGCACCGAAGCGAAATGCTTTTCAAGCAATTGGACGAACGCACGCGTCCGGGCAGTATCTTTGTTGCCGACGAAAAGCACGCGCTGAGGCAAAGCTGGCTCAGAGGCGGCCACGGGAAGGGCCAGCCCGAGCGTCGCGATCGTGAAAGCGAAGAGACGTGTCATGGGTCGAGCTCCGATCGGAGATTGAGCATCATGCACTCACGGCATTGTGGCCGGTTTGGGGGACAAAAGGCAAGAGGGAACGGATCACCCTCGTTTCGTCTTGAACGCTTCCCTGAGCAAGTCGCGGTCGAACTGCTGAGGAACGACCCCTTCGGCCGCGTAGAGGTAGGTCGCCGCCAGGACGATCGCGTTCAGCGCCGCCGCCGCCAGGGCGATGATCATCCAGAGGGCGATCGTAATCACCGCGCCGGCGATCAGCCCGGGTAGGCCCGCGATCAAGACGCCCAGCAGGGCCGGGATGAGGGCCAGCAAATGGGCCGCGAGAACGAACAGGCCGATGCTGAAATTGGCCGTCAACGTCTCACCCCAGGTCTTTCGCAGGATGGCGAACGATCGCTTCACCGCGTCGAGGGGACCAACCTTCTCGATCACGAGCACGGGAACGACGAAATAGGTGGCGGCACCCCATGCCATTCCGAAAAGCCCGGCCACGATCTGCCCGATCTTCTCGGACTGCGACTCGATCACCCGCAGGATGACCCCCACCGTGGCGCTGACCAGCGCCCATCCCAGGATCTGAGGCAATCTCTCGGTGGCTGCTTTCAGGCCATCGCCAACCGTCGGATCGCCCCCGCGAAAGCGGATGATCGCACATTCAACCAGGCCGACGTTGAAAAAAACGATCACGAAGTAATTGACGAAATAGAAGGCGAACAACAGCACGTAGGCCAACGGGTTCTGGGGCGCTTGGCGATTCTGGAGAATGACATCGACTTCGCCGCTCAGCCAGAATGGAACGGCGAAGCTGGCCAGCACCAGCAAACAGGCCAGGCCGCTCATGGCCGGAAAGAACATCAGTTCCTTGTCGAGCCGTAACACCTGTAAGCTCTGCTGAGCCAACTCCCAGCCGTTGGAAAGTCTGCGGAACATAGCAATTTCTCCCGATGGCTTGCTGGTGCTCGATTCGGCCGACGCGACGCGACTCGGCGCACCTCGCCATTGTAAGGGGCGCAAGGAGCCAAATGCCAGCAACACCGAGGCAACCATAGTAGCAGGCACGCTCCGTCGTGCCGTCGCCGCGCACCGATAGACCGTCCAATCGCCAAGAGTTTAACGGCACACGGGAGTGTGCCTACTACTATCACGCGGTGCCCCTACGCCTCTTCCTCGAACCACAACCTTTTTGCATTACCGCCGGCCACGGCCGGAATGTCCTCAGCCGCAATCGGGAGTCGTCCGTCGAGCAAAAGCGACAGGTCATTGAGATAGTCGTCGGTTTTGCCGACCACCGGAAAGTTCGAGCCCCAATAAAGCCGCGCCGTGCCGAAACGTTCGACCGCCTGTCCGATGAGTGGATAAAGAGGTTCATGCGGCCAGGGACAAAACATCTTCATGCCCGAAAGCTGCAGGTAGACGCCCGGATGCGCCGCCAAACGTAGCGTGTCGCCCCACTTCGCAAACCGGGGTGACTCGGCCGGATCGGGCTGTGCCAAATGCGATAGCACAAGGCGAGCCTCGGGGTGTCGGTTGAGAAGTCGCTCCAGCGCATCGGCAACCGGCGCGATGCCGCCGGGAACGTAGAGCATGAGAGTCAGGCCGAATTCCACGGCGGCGTCGGCCAACTGCGGCCGGGCCGCGATCGCCTCGGAAGTCAGCCGTATGCCTTTGAAGCAGCCACTCTCGACCCAGCGACGCAACGTCGCGACGCAATCCGCCGGCTGATGATCCACCAGGCACACGGCGGCAAAGCGCTCCGGCCTGGTGGCTGCAACCCGGCCGAGGTATGAATTGTCGAACTCCCCCAGATGCTGCACCAGCACCGCGCGGCTGACACCGGCGGCCGCCATGACCTCGTCTACACGCTCGACTGGCTCATACTTCGAAAGCCCGCAGTGCGTGTAGCCGTCGATCAAATCCATTTCAAATGGCAGGGTATCGTAGTAGGCACACGCGTGCCGGTAGACTTTGCGCGAGTGGGCGATCCGTCGACGCGCGGCGACGGCACGTGCCTGCTAACTATTACTTGGCCGCGGTTGCCGCCGCCACGGGCTGAGCCGGAGCAGCCGGCGGGAACGCCTCCACCCAACCCTGCTTCCAGATCTTGAGCGAATCGTTGTGGCTGCCCGTCGCCAGCAGCGGAGCGACTGGCGAAAAGGCGACCGCCCAGACCGTGCTCTTGTAGCCGCTCAGCGTGGCCAACTCCTGCCTTGCTTCCAGGTTCCACAGCTTGACGGTGCGGTCGTGGCTGGCCGTCGCCAGCGTCTTGCCGTCGGGCGAAACGCGGGCCGAACTGATCCAGTTGTGATGTCCCGACATGGCGCCGATTTCCTTGCCTTCGGCGACGTTCCAGAGCTTGAGCGTCCGGTCGTGGCTTCCCGTGGCCAGCGTCTTGCCGTCGAGAACAAACACCACCGCCGACACGGCGTCGGTGTGTCCCTCCAGCTTCTTGATCACTTCGCCGTTGGCTGGGTTCCAGACGACGGCCGTCTTATCGCCGCTGCCAGTGGCGATCATCTGCCCGTCGGGCGAGAAAGCGACGCTTGTCACCGAGCCCGTGTGTCCCTTCAAAACGAGCTTCTCCGCGGGAGGAGTCGCCGACAGGTTCCAGAGCTTGACCGTCGTGTCTTCGCTGGCCGTGGCGAGCGTCTGGCCGTCTGGCGAGAAAGCCAGGCCCATGATCCAATGCTGGTGGGCCGGCAGCGACGCCTTTTCGCTGCCGTCGGCGACGTTCCAGAGCTTGAGCGTGCCGTCGTACCCCCCCGTGGCGAGCGATTGGCCGTCGGGACTGAACGCGACGGCCGTCACCACCGTGGCGTGTCCCGCGTAGGATGCTTTGAGTTGGCCCGTTTGCGGATCCCACAGCTTCACGTCGCCCGGGCGGTATAGCAGCGTTTGTCCTCCAACGCTGGCCAGCGTGTTGCCGTCGGGCGAGAACGCCAGGCCGGCGACCCACGTTGTGTAGGTCGCGACGGTTGGTTGATCTTCTGCGCGGCCGAGGGACGCGACAAGCAAAGCGAGTGCGGCGGCTGCCAGGCCGGCTTGCAATCGTGATTTCTGCGACATGGGGATACTCCGGAAAGCGTGCAGTGGATTCGCCCCCAAGTATAACTTGCCGGCCGTCGAATTGCTCGATCGCGACAGGGGCCGTGTCTGGCCAGGGATTCTGGCAATGCTAATTTCTTTCGGGATCAAGGGTTGTCCAATAAAGGTGCCAAGCGTTACTGCTTTCTAGGCAATCTAACGCCATGAGTGCTTCGGCGTTGGCGCGATCCCATCTTCGGCCGC